>NCAP01000008.1 GCA_002255495.1 Rhodospirillales bacterium 20-60-12
CGCGCCGAGACCCGCCATAATTTCGGAAAGATCACGTATAAAATCGGGTAAGCGACGATGGTGTAAGGTACCGCGAAAAACGCCAGGGCGCCGGCGCCGAACATCAAGGCCGGCACCGCGATAAATGTATAGGCGGTATAGATGTCGCCGCCGATGAGAAACCAGGAAATCACCGTGCCGAATTGCCGTCCGCCCAGGCCCCATTCGTGCATTTGCGACATGTCGCCGCTCTTCCAGCGCGCCGCCAGAAAGCCCATAATCAACACGCCAATAATGAGGATGGCAAAAATAATGATCGTCGCGGTCATGAACGGGCCCTCAGCTTTCGGCTTTATAGACGATGAAAATAATCAGCGCCGACAGCGGAACACACATCAGCTGATACCAATAAAAGAATGGGAAGCCGAATAATTCCGGGTCCCTCATATTGAAGAACGGCACCCATAATGTCGCGACAAAGGGTATGATCAATAAAAGCTGCCAGAGTGTCGAACGGGCGGGCCGATCGGCCTCTGGTCCCTCGTTCGCGGCACCGGACGGTCCGCCATGCGGCGCGTTTGACATTAATATTTCCCCCAACTGATCCGACGCGATTTTGAACCCAAACCGTCTGCAGGCAAGCCTATGTTTCTATTCCCAAAAAATAGCGGGAATTGAATTTTTATGATGCAAATCCGACTTAGATGATGCGCTTGTAATAAGCCGCCTGGGCTCTGGCAAGCCCAAGGGGAACCTGGGAGCGGCTCGATCGATGCCGTAAAGCGGCCCCATCAAACCGGTAAAATGCTTGATTCATGTAAAATCGACAAGGCTTCGGTAATGTCAGGCCACAGTCAGGCATGTGATGGCTCCGCCCGCTGGTTTGTCAAAAATGACCTTTCTTGGTAGTTCACGACAAATGATGCAGGAATGCGGCGCGTTTGCGGGCCGCAGTGGATATTTACGGGAACAGGAGACGCCCCAAAATGACAATCAAGATTTCACGCAAGACATTCCTCGCCGGTGCGGCAGCCGCCGCCGGAACCGCCCTCATCGGCTCAAAATCCGCCCTCGCCGCCCGACCTGTGGTGATCAAACTGGGCCTCGATGTGCCGATCGATCACCCGACGGCGGTCAACGCGACCGAAGCCGGCAAGCGCATTGCAGATCAGACCAAAGGCCGGGTTAAGGTTCTGGTATTCCCCAGCAATCAGCTCGGTGACGACACTCACATGCTCTCCGAAGTGCGCTCGGGTGCCATTCAAATGATGGGTATCGGCGATAATATCCTCTCCAGCCTGGTGCCGGCTGCGGCCATCGACAATGTCGGCTTCGCCTTCAAGGATATCGATACCGCCTGGAACGCGCTTGACGGCCAGGTCGGCGAAGTCGTCACCGGCGAGATCAAGAAACTGGGCCTCTACCCGATGCGCCGCATCTGGGACGAAGGTTTCCGTCAGGTCACGACCAGCACCAAGCCGATCAATGTGCCAGCCGACCTCGCCGGCTTTAAAATGCGCGTCCCGCCTAGCCCGATTTCGGTTTCGCTGTTCAAATATCTCGGCGCTGCCCCGACATCCTTGAACATTGCCGAGCTTTATACGGCACTGCAGACAAAAGTGGTCGATGGTCAGGAAAACCCGCTGGGCTTGATCGAGACGCAGAAATTCTACCAGGTCCAGAAATATTGCTCGATGACCAATCACATGTGGGTTGGCTATTGGATGATCATGAATAATGCATTCTGGATGAGCATGACCGAAGCCGATCGCAAGATTGTCGAAACGGCGTTCAATGATCAAGCACCCAAGCAGCGCGCCGCCAATAACGATCTGAACAACTCGCTGCAAAGCAAACTGACCGGACAAGGCCTGACATTCAACAATACCGATCCGAAAACCTTCCAGGACGCGCTGATCAAATCGGGCTTCTACACCGACTGGCAGGGCAAATTCGGCCCGGCACTGTGGTCGGCGCTCGAAGTCTACACCGGCAAGCTCGGCTAATTTTCTGAATGATCGCGCATGAGCAGAGGCCCGCCGGATTATTCCGGCGGGCCGATCAGTTTGTCGACTGGGTGAGCCAAGGCCTTGCCGCTGCCCTCGTCGTGATCGAAATCGTTATTCTATTCGCCGGAATCATCTGGCGCTATGTGCTCGACAAGCCCTTGATCTGGTCGAACGAACTGGCCGAAATCCTATTCCTTTGGCTGGTCAGCCTTGGTGCGGTCATTGCCCTGCGCCGCAGCGAACATATGCGCATGACGGTTCTGGTCGGCCGGCTTTCGCCCGCCCGGCAACAATTTCTCGCCCGCATCGGTGGCCTGATCGTCGCGGTGTTCACCCTCGAACTCATTGTCCCCGGCATCACCTACATGCAGGAGCAGCAGGCGATCACCACGCCCACCCTGCATATTCCAGGCTCCTGGGAAGTCGCCGGGCAATTATTTGCGCTGGCGCTCCTGTTCTATGTTGCGTTACGGCAATTATGCGCGGGCATCAGCAAAATCGAACTGCTCGTCACCATCGCCATCGGCGCCGCCGTGGCGCTGGGCATGTGGGCCGCCGAGCCGCTGTTCGATGCGCTGGGCAATGGCGATCTGGTGATCTTTTTCGTCGCCATCAACGCGCTATGTATCTTCGCCGGCGTGCCGATTGCCTTCGCCTTCGGCATCTCGACCATGGGCTATATTTATTTCACCTCCCCCATCCCGCTCTCCATCGTGATCAGCCAGATGGATCAGGGCATGGCCTCGATCGAATTGCTCGCCGTCCCGATGTTCGTCATCCTCGGCCTGTTGCTGGAAATGACCGGCATAGCCAGGGCCCTAGTCAATCTGCTGAGTGCCATGGTCGGAAGGCGGCGCGGCGGCTTATCCTATGTCCTGATCGGCGCCATTTATCTGATCGCCGGCATTTCCGGCTCAAAGGCCGCCGATCAGGCCGCCGTGGCCCCGGTTCTGCTGCCTGAGATGAAGCGCCGCGGGGCCCATCCGGGCGAGTTGGTCGCACAGCTCGCCTCAGCCGCCGCCATGACCGAAACCGTGCCGCCGAGCTTGGTCTTGATCATCGTCGGCGCCGTCACCGGGGTTTCCACAGCCGCCTTGTTCACCGGCGGCCTGCTGCCCGCGGCGGTCGCCGCACTCGGGCTGATTATTCTGATCTATTTCCGCAGCCGGGGCGAAACCCCAAGCGGCGACCCGGTGGCGCCTAAATTGATCGCCCGGCTCTTCGTCATCGCCATTCCCGCCTTAATACTGCCCTTTCTCATTCGCTATGCGGTGCTCGCGGGCATCGCCACAGCCACCGAGGTGGCGACAATCGGCGTGGTCTATACCGTTTTTGTCGGCCTTGCGGTGTATCGCTGCTTTGACTGGCGGCGGGTGTTTCCCATTCTCGTGGAAACCGCCACCTTGTCCGGCGCGATATTGCTGATCATCGGTGCGGCCACGGCCATGGCTTGGGCGCTCACGCAAGCCGGCTTCGCCCAGGCGCTGACGGCGGTGATGAGCGGCCTGCCCGGCGGCAAATACGGCTTCATGGCGATATCAATTCTGCTCTTCATCATGCTGGGCAGCGTGCTGGAAGGCTTGCCGGCCATGGTATTATTCGGCCCGCTTTTATTCCCGATCGCCCAGCAGGTCGGGATCAATGTCGTGCAATATGCGATCGTCTCGATCCTGGCGATGGGTATCGGCCTGTTCTCCCCGCCCTTCGGCGTCGGGTTTTACCAGACCTGCCTGATCAGCAAGACCTCAAGCGATCAGGCGCTGAGCCGCATATGGCCTTATATGGCAACGCTCGTCGCGGCCTTGCTCATCATCGCCGCCGTGCCCTGGATTTCAACCGGGTTTTTATAACACGCACCCGATCCCGCCGGCGCGTCACACGACACCCCGGCCGCGCAAAGCCGCGATAACATCGGGCGCCAGATCGATCAGGCCGAGCACCGCATCGCTATCGGCCCCCAATTCGGGCGCAGCACGCGCGATCTGACCCGGCGTCTCGGACAGGCGCGGCGGGATATTATGCATCGGCAGCCAGCCCATCTGTGCGTCCGGCAGCGCCACCAGCGCCTCGCGCTCGCGAACAAATTCATCCGTCATCAAATCCTCCGGATCGCACACCGGACCCACCGTCACGCCCGCTTCATCGAACAAGGCCAAAATCGCGCTGCGCGGTAAGCTCGCCATGAACGCAGCAATGATCGGGTCGAGCTCATCATTATGCGCAACCCGCTTGGTATTGGTGGCAAATCGAGGATCGGTGATCAGATCAGGCCGGCCGATGACACCGAACAGGCGTTCGGCCATCACCTGCATCGAGGCCGAGAGAGCCACATATTTACCATCCTGGCAGCGATAGACATTGCGCGGCGCTGTGGTGCCCGAGCGGCTGCCCGATCGCGCCGGCACCTCCCCGGTCAGCGCGTAATTCGCGGCCTGCGGGCCGAGCACGCTGAGCATGCTCTCAAACAGCGACAGATCGATGATCTGCCCAGCCCCGCCTGCGAGCTCGACATGACGCAACGCGACCATCACGGCGGTGGCGCCATAAAGGCCCGTGATCATGTCGGCCAAGGCCAGCGGCGGCAGCACCGGCGGCCGATCGGGATAGCCGTTCATGGACGCAAAGCCCGACATCGCTTCAACCAGGCTGCCGAAGCCCGGCTTGCCTTTGAACGGCCCGGTTTGGCCCCAGCCGGAAATGCGCACAATGATCAATTTCGGGTTGGCGACGTGCAACACATCCGGCCCCAACCCCATGCGCTCCAATTTACCGGGAATGAAATTCTCGACCAGAATATCGGCCACAGCCACCAGGCGCAGCAGCACCGCCAGCCCCTCCGGGTCGCGGTAATCCAGCGTCAGGCTGCGCTTGTTGCGCGCATAAATTTTCCAATAGGTCGACACATCCTCGACCTTCCAATGCCGCAAATCATCGCCGCCCACGGGATTCTCGACCTTGATGACATCGGCGCCGAAATCGGCCAGCACATGCGTGACCACATTGCCCGCCACCAATCGGGAGAGATCGAGCACGCGCTTGCCGTTCAGCGGCGCTGGCGCATCAGGCTGGTAAGCCTTTTTATGCAAAGCTGTGTCCATGCCGATTACACTCCCTAAATGCCCGACTGCATTATAGATTGATTCAATCCGGCCGGGAGTCATGTGGCGCCTCGGCAGGGCAGAGGAGATGTCATGGCTGAAACACTGGGAAAACCCTTGCCGATCTGGCGTTCAATGTTGTTCGTGCCGGTGACCAGCGAAAAATTCGTCGCCGGTGCCGCCAAACGCGGCGCCGATGCGATCATCCTCGATCTGGAGGATTCCATCCCGCCGTCTGACAAGCCCCGCGCCCGACCGATGATACTCGAGGCAGCGCGGCGCGTCGGCGCCGGCGGGGCGGATGTGATCGTGCGGGTCAATCGGCCATTTCGCATGCTGCTCGCTGATCTCGAAGCCGCGATCCATCCCGAGGTCGCGGCCGTCATGCTGCCGAAAATCGACTCGGCGGAGCATGTCTGCATGATCGCCGAGATCATCGAGGACATCGAGGCCGACCGCGGCCTGCCCATCGGGCACACCAAAATGATCGCCATGCTTGAAACGCCTGGCAGTATTTTCCGGGCCGAATCGATCGCCCAGGCTCATTCGCGCATGGTCGGCATCACGGTCGGCTCGGAGGACCTCGCGGTTGCCGTGGGCATGGAGCCCGAAGCCGATGGCCTGCTTTTTCCCAAGCAGCAGGCCATTTTCGCAGCCCGGGCCGCGGGCATATTGCCGCTCGGCTTTCTCGGCACGGTTGCCGATTTCAGCGATCTGCCGCGGTTTCGTGCGGTCATTGAACGCTCGCGGCGGCTCGGCTTCATGGGCGCGTCGGTCATCCATCCAAGCCAGGTGCCGATCCTCAATGAAGCCTTTCGGCCGCAACCGGATGCCATCGCTCACGCTGAGCGCCTGGTCACGGCCTTCGAAGCGGCGATGAGCAAGGGCGTCGGCGCGATCAATTTCGAAGGTCGCATGGTCGATATCCCCGTTTTTCAGCGCGCCCAGGCGCTGCTCGCCCGCCACCGCGCCATCGAGACGAAGATGCTGCGCGCATAAAACCAGCACCACGCGGCTCGCCTTGCCGTGCAATCAAGCCGCTTTTTGCACCGCAACATACAATGGACTTACAGGACGTTCTGGGACGACGTTCGAAATGACAAGGGGCGGAATAGAGAAAATCAAAGCATGTCAGATAAAATCAGATAAAAATTTGATCATCCATTGAACGCTTTTTACCTTGACGCGACACCCGAAACCCTAAATTATCGTTCTGCTTCGGTTGACGTTAAATAAAACTCAGTTTGGTGATCATCTAACGTCAATAGATAACCGGTACGGCGCAAGCCCTGCCCGGCGCTGCCGCAGCCAATTCTACCGGGTCAAACACCGGTCGTGAGGAATGACGAAATAGCTCATATCGTCGCTCCTGACCGACTTGGGATATGATCCGAAAAAGGGGGTAACGGAGAGGCATGTCACAGGGGCGGCAATCATCAATCGACACGCCCTATATGCGGCGCGCGGAGCGAGCAGCATCCACGGCGTCGCTGTGTTCGATCGTGTATCGGAGCCGTTCCGTCGCACCGTTATCGGGCTATGCGCTCTATGAGTTGGTTAAATCCGCACAATCGCGCAATCTTCGCTGCGCCATCACCGGGCTCTTGCTCTATGACGATGGCCAGTTTTACCAATGGCTCGAAGGACCTTCGGAGAATGTCTCCGAGGTCATGCACCTGATCAGAACGGATAACCGGCATACCGATCTCGAAATTCTGAGCGATCGGCCGATCGATAAACGGCAATTTGGCGATTGGAGCATGCGGCTCGCCACGCGTGGTGCCCGTTCGATCCACTCGGGCCATAATGTGGTTGTGCCATCGAGCGAAATGTTTGAGGAACTGGCCCGCGAACCATCGCGCGCACCGGCTATTTTGGGACAATTTTCGGCAAGTCTGATTGGCATTGCACCAGCTAGCAGCATGAGCCCGCCAAAGATGTCAAATCAAGCTCTGAACAGCCAAGCAACCGCCATGATCGAGGATGTTTTGTTCGGCGCCGTGATTCCCGAATTGATTGCGCGGCACGCATTGACCGGGCAGCAGCAATTATGGGCGAGCGACGCACGGGCGCGCGCACTAGCCGATCTTTTGATTGGCGCCGATCATGGTGCGGCTTTCGAGTTCATCCGGGCCTTGAAGAACGAAGGCACTTCGGTGCGGCGGCTCTACGAGACATTGGTGGAACCGGCCGCACGCAGTCTCGGCGATTTATGGTCATGCGACGAGTGCAGCGAATTCGATGTAACGCTTGGCTTGAGCCAGCTGCAAAGCGTCGTTCGCCGCCTCACCGAAGACCTGCCGCCGATCGGTCCGGGCGGGGCATTTTTACCCGCCGTATTGGTCGTGCCCGAACCCGGTGAAATCCATTCGCTGGCAGCGGCCCTGGATTCCGATGCGCTCTGGCAAGCCGGATGGAGCCCGCAAAACGAATTTCCCGCCAGCGACGAGGCCTTGCAGGATTTGATGGCCGATAGCTGGTTCGATGCGCTGGATTTATCGCTCAGCACCGCCCTGCGCCGTGAACATTGGCTGCCGCGCGTTGCGAAAACCATCGCTCTGGCGCGCCGGGCGTCGTGACGAGCTGAAAAAACGCCAGGCGGATTGATCCCAAGCGGGTTAATCATCGAGCTGCCGCGTCATGCGCGATGCTTGATGAGACGCCCGTTCCCCCTTACATCGATGCGATGAATGATCCCGCATTTGATGACGAATTTCTCTGGCTCGAAGACATCGAGGGCACAGAAGCAACGGCCTGGGTGGCCGCACAGAACAGCCGGACCGAAGCGCTCTTGCGCGACGCTCAATTCGAGACCGACCGGAAGATATTTCTCGACATATTCAACGCCGACGATCGCATTCCCCGCATTGTCCAGCGTGGCGCATTTTTATATAATTTCTGGACCGACGAAGCCCACCGACGCGGCATCTGGCGACGCACGACGCTCGAATCCTACCGCACAGCGCAACCGGTATGGGACACCCTTCTCGATCTCGATGCGCTCGGCGCAAGCGAAGCGGAAAGCTGGGTGTGGGCCGGCTCGTCCTGGCTGCCGGGACATCACCAAACTGTATTGATCGCGCTCTCGCGGGGTGGTGCTGATGCCACGGTCATTCGAGAGTTTGATTTAGCGACGCTGCAATTTCTCGCTGATGGATTTTACATTCCGGAAGCAAAAACCAGTGTGAGTTGGGTTGACCCCGACACGCTGCTCGTCACCTCCGCCGATGGGGGCGACGTCACATCATCAGGCTATGCCCGGACCATCAGGCGCTGGTCGCGCGGCACAATCCTCGCCGAGGCACCGGTGATATTCGAAATCGATCAAGCCGATATCTACACCTATGCGGCAATCAACCACGACCCTACCCACGGCCATATTCTATTCGCCCGCGCGATCAGTTTTTTCACCACCGAATATAGTTACGAATCCGCAACACAACCGCGCATAACCCTCGATCTTCCCGCTGATTGCATTATTGAAATCAGCCATGGCCGGCTGCTGGTCACGCCGCGGCGTGATTACCAGGCAGCCGGCACCACCTGGCCGGCGGGCAGCCTGCTCTGCATCGACATGGCCAATTTTCTCGCGGGCGCGCGCAACTTTGTCGCCTTGTTCACGCCCGGCGACCGCACGTCGCTCGATTCCTGGCTGAATTTTCCTGACCATCTCATCGTCACCATTCTCGATAATGTCAGCAGCCGGGCTTTATTCTTCAGACCCGACGGCAGCAAAGCAACACCGCTTGCCGGCATGCCCGAAACATCGAGCATATCAGTGCAGAAACTGGCACCTGATGATCACACCGAGACATCCTATCTGATTTCAATATCGAGTTTTCTCGAGCCCGATCGGATATTGCTGGGGCATGGCGACAATCAAGCTGAGCCCCTGAAAAGCGCGCGACCGCTGTTTGATGCTGCGCATTTGCAAGTGTGGCAATATCACGCCACCGCCAAGGACGGCACGGCCATTCCCTATTTCTGGATCGGGCCGCGCGCGGCACCGCCGGCGGGCGGCAGACCCACGCATTTATACGGCTATGGCGGGTTCGAGGTGTCGTTGCAGCCGCATTATCTGGGGCCGACCGGTGCTGTTTGGCTTGCCCGTGGCGGCGCCTATGTCATTGCCAATATACGCGGCGGCGGCGAGTTCGGACCCGCCTGGCATCAGGCGGGAATCCGGCAGGGCAAGCGTGTCGCGCAAGATGATTTTGCCGCGGTGGCAATCGATCTGGCCACGCGCGGCCTTGCCGAACCCGCGCGCATTCTGGCTGAAGGCGGCAGCAATGGCGGCCTGCTGGTCGGCAACATGCTCACCCGCCATCCGGACGCTTTCGGCGCGATCATTTGCACCGTCCCTCTGCTCGATATGCGACGCTACACGCAACTTTTGGCGGGGCGCTCATGGGTGGCGGAGTATGGCGATCCTGACCTGCCGGCAGATTGGGATTATTTGCAACATTATTCGCCTTATCACATCGCCAAGCCAGGGCAGAATTATCCGCCTTCCTTGTTCATGACCACACGCCGCGATGACCGCGTCCATCCGGGCCATGCCCGCAAAATGGCGGCCAAAATGCAGGCCATGAAGTATGATGCGCTCTATTACGAACAGCTCGAAGGTGGCCATGGCAGCGGCGCTGACAGCACCCAGCGCGCGTTCCTCGCCGCCTTGTTCGAAGCCTTTCATCGGCGGACATTGCAATGCGGGTAATGTTGCACGCGCCATAGGTAGTTTCCGTCCCTGCAACGCCGACCGGACGATGCCCACCTACTCTCCACAGACCCTGTGCCTACGCCTTCATCAAAGCGGGCCTGGAGGAGACAACATGATCAGATTGACACTCGGCACCGCCATGGCGTTCGGCCTTTTGACCAGTGTGGCGCCGGCACAAACAACAAGCTCGCAGACCACAACGACCACCAACACACCGGTTCTGGTGGCGCCACCATCGGGCACGTTGAGCACCACCACCAGCAAAAAATCGGTTGGTCTGGATGGCACAATGACCAATTCGACATCCACGACCTACGGCAACAGCAATGGTGTTGCCTCCGACAGCAGAACCGAAACCACGACCGTTCCGCCGCCGGTGCCCACCACAACGAGCAAATCAACCTCGACAACCACAGTCACACATTAAAAACAGGAGAGCGAATATGGCATTTTTCAACCCGATTTTTCGCTTCGGACTCTCGACGATGGTCATCGCTGCTATGGCATTGCTCGCAGGTTGCGGACCGGATGTGACGACACGCTCTGTCACCACCGAGCAAACCAGTACCGGCACCATGATGCCGACACCAGCACCTGCAACAACGGTAACCACAACCAAGACATTGCAAACCAACCAGTAAGATTCTGGGTTTTGATGGGCTGATCAGGAGCGGCTCCACGATCATGGAACCGTTCCAACGCCTTGGCTGATCGCCACCCAAATCACCCAATAGCCCCGCGCTCGCACTTTGCGCGCTGGCATAGGCAGGAGTGGCCATGATCACCAAAACCGCCTGAAAACCAGCCGCGTTTTTCCCGATCCAAGTCCGCTTGGATTTGTTTAACACATCAATGAGCCTTTATTTACAAAGCTTGGAATAATCCTTGGCCGATATACCCACCCGCCTGCACCCCGCCGGGGCAGGCAAACAACCCGCTGCCGGTATGGGTGGTAAACTGATTGAGCGCATCGATCCGTGACATCGGGGTAAATACCCGCACAAATCCCGTGCGCGGGTCTTTCTGAAACGCGACAAACAGCAACCCCGCATCAAACTCCACCGCCTGCTTCCAGGGCGGCCAGCGTTCAGCCGCAAAGCCTGCGCCATAGCTATACGAATAGCCGCGCCTGAGCATTTGCGCGCCGCCATTGGCGGCCGGCGCACCCAAGCGCGCATGGGCCGTTTGCGGAATCACGAGGTCGCCCTGCGCATTCGTCGCCGCCAGATCGAGCGGCGCGAATTCGTGAGTGTCACCCAACGGCGCGCCGGAATATTTATGCCGGCCGATCGTCTGCTCCTGAAAGCCGAGTTTCATCTGATCCCAATGATCCAGCGCCACCCTGATCCGCCTGACCACGGCGTAGGTGCCGCCTTGCATCCAGCCCGGCCCTTCCGGCCCCACCCATACGCTCTGCTGCATCACGCGCTGATCCGCGACATCGGGATTCATCGTGCCATCCTTGAACCCAAGCAAATTGCGCGGCGTGCCTTTCACCCGGCGCCCCGATGAAAATCCGGCACTTACCCATTTGATACTGACAATCCCATCACCGCGCCTGGCCAATTGCCGCACGGCGTGAAAAGCAATGGTCGGATCATCCGCGCAAGCCTGCACCATCAAGGCCCCGCCGGATTTGCCGGGCTCGAATTGATCGCCAGGAAAATGCGGCAAATCAATCAAGGCCGCCGGGCGAGCGCGCGCAATGCCAAAACGATCGGCGCCATCGAGGCTGAATAATTCAGCACCAAATCCGAACGTCAAAGTCAGGCGCGCGGGATCCATACCAATCGCCTCGCCACTGTCGGCTGCAGGCCTGGTGAGATCATCGTCGATCGGTGCGGCCGGCAACCCGGCACTCATCCGCGCCGAAACATCCGTCCAATCCCGCAACAATGCGATCAAATCTGCCCGCTTACTGGTATTGACGTCAAATATCGCCAAATAAATATGGCTCTGCGGCGTCGTGGTAATACCCGGCTGATGCGGGCCGAAAAACATCTCGGCATTGGCGTGGCGCGGCAGCAGATTTGCCGCCGCCAATCCACCCGCCGCAAGGCCGGTGGCGCCGAGAAAATGCCGCCGCGAGCTCATTGCTCCACCATCAACGCGTTCACATCATCTTCGACATAATATAGGCTTTTGCCATCGGCCACGATGCCGAATAAATCGCCATTGCCCGGCGGGCTCTGCGCTTCGTCCGCATCCAGCCATTGCGCCCCGCGCTGAGTCCCCGATGCCGGATCGATCTCGACAACCTGGCCGTTCAGGCCGTTGGTCACGAGCAGATCGCCACTGGGTGCCAAGGTCATCGCTAGAGGCCGGCGCAACAATCCGCCCTGGGTGATCACCCGTCCCGTCCCGGCACTATCAGAGCGCGACGCTGCTTGATCGATCGCGACCACCCGATTGGCCAGCGCATCGGAGACGTATAATGTGCCGTTCGCACCCAGAGCGAGCCCGGTCGGGCCGATGATGAAGGCACTGGCATCCGCTTGCGATGAAAAGCCGCTGCCGATCACGCTCTGCTTCGAAACCTCCGGCATCTGTCCAGGAGAGATCGCAAGATCGATGCGCAGAATCGTCGCTTGGTCAACCGCCTTCTGACCCGGCGCACCGATACCGAACCCGACATTGCTGACAAACAAGGTCGCGCGGTCGCCTTTGTCGATCACCGCCATATTGCCCCACGGCCCATTGATCTGCGGCCCGGCAATCGTGCCAGCCACATGGCCTGTGGCATCGATGGCAATCAAACAGCCGGCACCCATGGTTTTGGTCGTGCCGTCCGTACTCGGCAAACTGCCGACGATCACCCACCCCGATTTCAGCATCGTCATCGCCGTCGTCAGCCCGATGCCACCGGGACAACCGGCAAGCTTGGCCGTTACAGCTGCAAATAATGTCGCCTGCCTGCTTTGCGGATTATAATCCATGATGGTGGTTCCCGTGCCTTGAAGATTGCTGCTGGCATTGAAATTATCGACCAGAACGTCGCCCTGCTTGATATGCCCCGCACTCACCGGCGCGATCACCACGGCATAGGGATTCTGATCGCCATTATCGGGAATCATCGAAGCCAGAAGCTCATGTTTATGCATCCCCGCGAGAACGCCCGGCGCCGTATTGGCCCATGCTGGCGCATGAATTGCGGCCGATAACAGGACCGCCATACATATTTTGCCTCGGCCCCCGCACGATATTGACGCCATTGGATATCTCCTCATGTTCGTTGCTGATTCACGTTGTGCAAATGACAATTATTCGCACCTACAAGCCAAAAAAAACGGCGCTCCATGTCAGATCAATATTGGTTTAGATGGAGTCACTCGACTCCAGCTAAACCAATGAAATTGATCGGAAAATACGGCTAGAGCGGGTGCGCGATAACGCATCACGCTCTAGGTCTCCAAACCCAGCCCAAGCACCGGGATCGGTGCCGGATAGGCGATGGCCGTGCCATCAACCGTCACCCCGACATGATCGCCGGCGCGCGGCAGATCACGACTGAACAGGCGCGCCGAAATACCACCGGCCTGATCCGCCAGATCGATCGTGACCACGGCATCATGACCGTAGAATATAACCCCGCGGACGCAGGCCGCGACACTGCCGGGCTGATCGCGCGCAACTAGGCGAATTTGTTCCGGACGGACCATCACCTCCACCCTGCCCTCGGCACCGCCCGGCGCCGTGGCGAGCGCGCCAAGTCCGCAGCGCGCCAGACCATCTTTGGCAATCCCAGGTAGCAAAATCGCATCGCCGATAAAGCGCGCGAGGGCCGCATCCACCGGCTGGCGATACAGCAAAGCAGGTGCCGCCACTTGCACAACCCGGCCGGCGCGCAGCACCGCCACCTGGTCACCCATGGACAAGGCTTCATCCTGATCATGCGTCACCAAAATCGCCGTCGCACCAACGGCCCGCAATGCCGCCATCACCGCGCTTCGTGTTTCCACCCGCAAGGCGGCATCGAGGGCGGAGAACGGCTCATCGAGCAAAATCAATTGCGGCGCCGGTGCCAAAGCGCGCGCCAGAGCAACCCGCTGTTGCTCGCCACCGGACAGCAAATGCGGCGCCCGCTGAGCAAAAATCGAGGGCAGGCCTGCCAATTCGAGTAATTCACCAACCCGGCGCGCATGCGCCTTGGCGCCGCCGGGCAAACCAAAGGCGATATTCTGCGCCACCGAGAGATGCGGAAACAACGCGCCTTCCTGCATGACATAGCCAATGCCCCGCAGGTTCGGCGCGAGATGCGTGGACGGCGCCGCGATCAACCGCTCGCCGATGCAAATACGGCCATGATCGAGCCGCTCGAAACCGGCAATCAACCGCAATAAGCTCGTCTTGCCACTGCCCGACGCACCGAGTACCGCGAGCAACGTGCCGGCGGCAATCTCCAGATCGATCTCTTGGAGAACCGGCTTGCCAGCAAATGATTTGCTGACCGCTTGGATCGATAAATGCGCCATGATCAGGGCTCCTGCCGGGCGAGTAAAACCGCGCCGCCAAAACGCTGCACAAACAGCCATGTGGCGATGATGGATATGAAAGTCATGATCGCGGCGAAGGGTGCGGCGGCGGCGAAGGCCAAAGTCGAGCCATCGGCCCATAATTCGGTCGCCAAAGTGCGGGTGCCCAGCGGAGCGAGCAGCAAGGTCGATGTCAGCTCCGTCACGGTGGCGATGAACACCAACGCCGCCGCCGCACCCAATCCAGGCGCTGCAAGGGGCAAGGTAATCCGCCTTATGGTCGCGAAAAATCCTGTACCCAGGCTGCGTGCGGCATCTTCCAACCTGGTATCGGCCTGCACCAGCGCACTGCGAATGCCGACCAGCGCCAGCGGCACGAATAAAATGGCGTAAGCCAAAATCAGCAGCGCGGTGCTTTGATAAAATGCCGGTGCCACGCCGATCGCCAGCGACACCAAGGCCAACGCCACGACGATTCCGGGCATGCCTTGCGCCAGAAATCCGGTGCGCTCCAAACTGTCGGCCAGCCAGCCGCGATGGCGCGCCGCATACAAAGCGAGCGGCAGAGCAAGCATAAGCGTCACGGCGGCACTGGCCAGCCCCAGCCCCACCGAATTCAGCGTCGCCCCGATGATGCGCTGGGGCGAAACCTCCGCCGGCGTCACCGCCGCCGCACCGTGCTGGGTCAGCCAATAGAGCAACATGCCGAGCGGCACACCGAGCGTGATGATGTTCAGCAGGCCGAGCGCCATGATTGCATAAGGCCGCCATGGGCCAAGCTCATAGCGCAACGGCGTCCGCTTCACGCCGCCGCCAAACCGTGCATGCCGCGCGCGCCCACGGATGATGAAATCCGCACCCAGACAGCCCAGGCACAGCAGCATCAACACCAGCGCCAGTGCGGCTGTCTCAGCACCGGTAAAGCCGGTGCGATAGGCAGCATAAATTTCCGTGGTGAATGTGCGAAACCGCAGCAAGGAAAACGCCCCGAACTCGGTCAATGTATTCAGCGCCACCAGTAAAATGCCGCCGGTCAATGCCGGGCGTAATTGCGGCACCACCACGCGCCAGAAACAGCCAAAGCGCGAAACACCCAGCGTCTGCGCCGATTCTTCCAAAGCCGGGTCCATGCCCCGCAAGGCCGCCGCAACCGGCAGATAAACCAACGGATAATAAGCCGCACTCACCACAAGTGCTGCACCGGCAAAACCTTCCAGCCGCGGGCTGAGCGATATCCAGGCATAGCTCGTCACAAACGGCGGCACCGCAAGCGGGCTTGCGGCGAGCACCGCCCAGCCGCGCCGGCCGGGCAGATCAGTCCGCTCGATCAGCCAGGCGCTGCCGACACCGAGTATCGCACTGGCCGCCATGGTTGTTTCAATCAGCCCGGTCGTGTTCGCAAGCAAGTGCGCCACAAGCGGGCGAAACAACACCGCTTCAAGTGCCGCGGCGCCACCATGAAAAGCCTGCCATATCGTCTCGCCCAATGGCAGCAGCACCAGCGCCGGGGCGATCAATGACGCACCGAGCAACCCCCACGGCAAGACTCTGCGCCGGCTGGAACCAAGTCGCATCAAACAAGCCCGGCATCGCGGATAAGAGCCGCCGCCGCCCGGTCGTCGCCCAGATCCGCCGGGCCGATATCCGGTGGAGAAAGCTGATCGAGCGGCGTCAATTGCGGATTGGCCGAAACCCCCGCACGCAGAGGATATTCAAAATCAACATCAGACTTGCCCAGCATAGTCTGCGCTTCCCGCGAGGCGAGGAACGCCACGAAACGCTGCGCATTGGCGGCATGGGGTGCGGTCTTTAAAATCCCCGAACCTGAGATATTCACCAGCGCACCGACATCGCGCGGCGCAAAATGATGGATGGCGCTGTGCATATTCGCCGCACCGAGCTCGGTTGCCAGGCGCATCCAATAATAGGAATTAATGATCCCGGTAGCGACCGACCCACGATTGACCGCGGCGACCACCGCCTCATCATCATCATAAATCACCGCATTTTTCTTCAGCCCGGCAAGCCAGCTGCGCGTGGCTTGCGTGCCTTTCAGCTTGATCATCGCGCTCACCAAAGGCAGGAAATCCGCATCCGACGGGGCAATGGCGATTTGACCAGCGAAAGCCGGCTGCGCCAGATCGAGCAACGAGGCGGGCAACGCCGATGGCGCAATCTTCGCGCTGTTATACGTCAACACATTTTCCCGCGCGAGCAGACCGATCCATGTGCCATCCGGCGCATTATCCCGCGCGGGCATCAGCGCCAAAGTCGCACCGGCCACCGGGGCAAGCAGACGATGCTCGCTGAGCAAAACCAGCTCGGGCGAATTTTCGGTCAAAAACACATCGGCCGGCGAATGCCCGCCCTCGGCGAGAATCTGGCTGGCAATCTCCGGCCCCTCGCCTTGATGCACCAGCACCTTGATGCCGGTCTCCTTGGTGAACTGCGCCGTCAACATATCCACCACCTGCTCATGCTGGGCGGTATAGAGCGTGAGCTTGCCCGGCTGTGCCGCCCGCGCGGCGTCAGCGGCGCCGATCGTCAGCCCGCAAACACATGCCATAGAAATTGAGCGAAACAGCATGAAGCGGCTTTTATCGGCGCGGACCATCGTCATCTCAAACTCCCTTGAACCCGTGATTCTCATCTAATTGCGAATGACAGTCATTCTCAATGCAATGTTCAAGGGGATACCGGACTGATTTAGTCCTGTCAATGCGAAAAAATGAACCGAATCCGCGCGCCGGACAAATTGCGGAATATTAATAATACAAAAGTATTGAGTTGCCGGTCCTCAATAAAGATATAAGTGTTATTCTACATAATTACGTGAATTATCCATGTAATATGTTGAACTTCATGTCTCAGGAGATTATTATATGCGCGGCATTATCGCGGCACTTGTTTTGATTGTACTCTTATTTTTCATCGTGCCTCTGGCCATTGAAGGCAGCACCGATGAATGCCAGGCGCTCGAACGCCACGCGGTCACCAACACGGCATCCAAAATGGCCGGCGGCAACACCAACAGCACGGTGTTCAAGGCGGTCAACAGCGTCGGACAAGCAGCCGCCACCGGCACAATTGCCAGCACCATGATGCGCGAGAATCACCCCGACGTTTCATCGCCGATCAGCTGCACCTGGTATTTCTGGAAGTCGATCTTTTGACATAACGCTGTCATCGAGCAGGCAAAATCTTACGATTTATCCTGCATGAAGGCTATTAGAGCAACATCCGATCAGGTTGAATTGTAGATTCAACCTGATCGGATGAAGTTGCTCGCCAAAATATAAGCTAGAGCGTTTCCGATTGATCGGAAAACGCTCTAACCGCCCACAATCAACAAGATCGTGGGCGGTTCTCTATGGCATCACATCATTCATGATTGATGCTCCATACCGCAATCAATCATAAACCATCATTGGCTCAATAGGACATCCCCGGCGGCATGGCGCCACGAAGCCGATCGAGATTCGCCTGAACCACCGGGATTGTATCAATGGCCGTCTGCTTCAATGACGGATCGACACCATTTGCCGCTTCGTCGCGGAAAATCGCCAATGAATCCTCATGGCTGGAAATCTGGCTGCGCAAATACGCCGCATTGATGTCCGCCGGATTATAGGTGAGCTGCACCAGTTCCGCCTTCAAATGATAGGGCAATGTATTGGGCAGCGTAACCCCGTGAGAGGCAGCCTGCTGTGCGACCAGCGGCTGATAATGCTGGGCATCGGCACAGACCTGCTGGGCCACCTGTTCAACACTGGCAGAGGCCCCGACTTTTTGAATGACTGCACATTCGGCGAGGTCAAAATTGATCAATTGATAAGCCGATGTGAGAAAGCTCAAATCCTGATCCGACAGGCTGGATGAGGCAGGTGCCGTTGCGGTTGTTGCACACGCAGTCAATGCGAGAACGCCGACCAACGCCGACCCTAACGATAATTTATTCATTTTCTCCCCTTTTCATTTACGAAATTAAGCCTTTACCCCACAGGATTTCTGCCTGCGTAATATTATCAATTTTTTAATCTGACTTGCCCCGACGTGATGGCAAGTCTGTCAGCGCACAAAGATTGCTCGGACCTGTCATGTCGGCGGGTCGATAGATCGACATCGGAAACACATTGTTTCGCCCCGCATGTTTGGCGGCATACAAAGCCTGATCCGCTGCTTCCACAAGTTCACCGGCATGATCGATGGCTTTATCCCGCGATATTTCCGCGACACCGGCGCTGATCGTGATGCGACCATATTGACTGCGCGCATGCATGACATTCTGCGCATGAACCGACAGCCGCATAGCCTCGGCGAGCCGGCTGGCGCTCGATAAATCCGTCGATGGCAGCAACACCGCGATCTCCTCGCCGCCATATCGCGCCGCCAGATCGCCCGCCCGACGCAAATGTCCGGCTATCACATCGCATACCGCGCGCAACGCCACATCTCCGGCGCGATGCCCATAGGTATCATTGAATGACTTGAACGCATCGATATCAATCATGATTAGGGATAATTTCAATCCGCTGCGCTGTGCGCGGCGCGACTCGATATGCAAAATTTCATCGAAGTGCCGCCGATTGGAAAGCGACGTCAGTGAATCTTTCAGCGCAAAGCGCTCCAGGGTCCGGTTGCGGGCCAACAGCAATTCATAGGCCTTCGCCAGATCTGACAGACTTTGCCCGGCATCGCTGATATCGATGATGACACCGCATAATCTGATCGTCCCCGCGCCGGGCTGATTCTCCCGCTCAGCCCGCAGCAATATTCGGCGAAGCTGCCCATCTGGCCGACACATAGTAAGAGTGACCTCGAAGCCGCCTTGTCCCGCAATCGCAGCTTGAATATAGCCTTGCAGCCTAGCCTGCTCTTCGGGCACGAGTGGCGCCAGCATGGCGGGAAATGACGGCGCCGTCAGCGCAGGATCGCATCCGAAAATCATATAAGCAGCCTGCGACCAGGAAAGATCGAAACTCGGGTAATCCAATGTCCAGGCACCGACCAAACTGGTCGCAGCCTCACTCCGCGGACAACCGCAAACCAACGGAAGGCTGGGATGCGCGCCCTTCCGCGCATTCGGCATGGCAGTATGAGGTATTGTGCGCATTGCCTGACGGCTACCCCGACCCATGAAACGTCCCGCCCGCATATGATGCCCCAAAGAGCAAATTACTCCGGAACACGGCAACGGCGATAGTTTCGGAATCTACCTAATTTGGTAGGCCGCTCTTGAATCCATTGCTCTTTAACCAGCCTCATTTGGGCCAGAAGCAAAAACCAGCCGGGCCAGCGCCGGCAGCAATTTGGCGCCCGTCTTGCGCATGATCGTTGCCCGGTGATGCTCGACCGTGCGCTGACTAATCCCCAGATCAGCCGCGATGATCTTGCTCGGTTGCCCTTGCAGGACCAAATCCATGATCTGGCGTTCACGCGGACTGAGGGATGCGACATTGAGGGCTGCTTCCGCTTTCGCCCTGCGCGATTTCTGCGAATCATCGGCACCGTCGAGCGCGCGTTCGATACGCGCCATCAAATCATCGCCCTTGACCGGTTTCTCAATGAAATCCGTGGCACCGGCCTTCATCGCCGCAACCGCCATCGGCACATCGCTATTGCCGGTGATCATGATGGCCGGCGGCAATTGACGCTTCGCGCCCAGGAACTGCAAAAGCTGCAACCCGCTCATGCCAGGCAGCTTCTCATCGACGAGCAGCAGCATGTCACGTCCCGGCTGAAACTGCGCGAGAAACGCCTCGCAGGACCCGTACTCCTCAACCTCCCGCCCGCCTTGTTCGACAACACTGCGCAACGCCCCGCGCACCACATCGTCATCATCGATAATCACGATGACCGATGACAAGCTGCCGGGCGCCGCGCGCGGCTCCATGGCAAGTGTGCGCTGCAGGGCGGCAATCAAAACCGGCAGCTTGACCGGCTTATCTAAATGAACGCAGTTTTCCGCGGCAATATTATGCAGCGTTCGGGCGGATACATCGCCGGTCAAAACGATGACCGGCAATCCTGCTCCCGCGGCCCTGCGCAGGCTTCGCGCCACTGCCAGCCCATTCATCTCATGCGGCAAATTGAAATCGGTCAGCAATAAATCCGGTGGGTTATCCGAACCCGCGAGCCATTGCCCAGCCTCCTCTCCATCCGCCACAGATGCAACCCGAAACCCCGCCTCGCGCAAGCCGGTGTCGAGCAACTCGCGAACATCACGATCATCCTCGACGACCAGGATCAATTTGTCGTCTTGCCGCCCGGGGGATACCGGCTGCGCCGCCAGTGCGGGCAGCCCAATGTCGGGGATGCGCGCCGCCCGCTCCGGTTCCGGCGTGTCGGTGATCGCGATCGAAAAGACCGAACCCCTGCCGACCCGCGACCGCACCTGCACCTGATGCCCGAGCAGCTTGCTCAATCGCTCGACAATGGAAAGGCCAAGCCCCAACCCGCGCGTGGACTCCCGTGCAGGATTGTCCAATTGATGATATTCCTGGAAAATCGACTGTAATTCGTAATCGGGAATACCAATGCCGGTATCCCATATCTCGATTCGCACACCGGCCCCGAGCCGCCGACAACCCAGCAAAATTTTGCCATGTTTGGTGTATTTCAGCGCGTTCGAGAGCAAATTACGCAGGATTTGCTCAAGTAAAACCGGATCACTGCGCACCACCCGGCTGGATGGCACAACCCGCAGCGCAATATGCCGCTCATCCGTCTGATAGAAAAACTCCTGATGCAAGCGATCAAGCAGATCATTGATCGGAAATTCATGCACATCCGCGCGCACCACGCCCGCTTCGATCTGGTTGATATCGAGCAATGTGTTCAGCATGCCCCGCATGGAGGTGAGCGTCTCGTCCAACCTGGCAACCAACCGCTCGGCCTTCGAACCCATAACCGCCTTGGCCAGCAGACCTTGAAACAAAGTGAGCGCTTGCAATGGCTGGCGCAAATCATGGCTGGCGGCCGCGAGAAACCGGGATTTTGCTTCATTGGCCAATTGCGCCTGCTTCTGCGCGGCGACCAGCGCGTCAGCCGAATGCCGCCGTTCCGTCATATCCGAAAATGTGATGACGACGCCGTCAACACGGCTGTTCTGTTTGCGGTAAGGTAGCACTCGCCTTATATACCACGCCCCTGACTTGGCCTCGATTTCTCGCTCGATCACTAATTCATTTTGTAGAACCGATCGGGCATCGCTCAGCAATTCCTGGTCCAGCGCCAAGGAGTTCAAATCAGCCAATGGCCGGCCGACATCTCCGGGCAGCATATTGAATAATAATTTTGTTGCCGGTGTGAATAATCGGATATTCAAATATGTGTCGAGAAAAATTGTCGCGACATCTGTACTGTTCAGAATATTCTGCAAATCATTCGAAATCAACCGCTGATGATCCAACGAGGACTGTAGCTGGCTGTTCAGCGCTGTCAGCTCCTCGTTCAGCGATTGCAACTCTTCCTTCGAGGTCAGCAATTCCTCGTTCGTGGATTGAAACTCCTCATTGACGGAGAGTGCCTCCTCATTGACGGCCCGCTGCTCCTGGGTCGATATCTCCAATTCGCGGATCGTGCCGTGCAACTCGCTGCGGGTCGCCTGCAATTCCTGTTCGAGACTGATGATACGCGGATGATCGGCAACTGATTCCCCGGCCTTCATGGCGCTGGCCGGGGCCGGCTCATCGATAAAGCAGATGAGCAATAGCAGCTCTCCGGCACTTTGCACCGGCTGGACGATAATATTGAAATAGCGCGACCCATCTGGCCCTTTCACCCGTCCGCCTGTCACCGAGACGCGTATCGTCTCGGCACTCGCCTGCTCGATCGCTGCGCGTAATTTTGCCCGCACGCCGTCGCGCACAATGGCCAGAATGTCATTGACCGGATGCCCCGCGGGCACTTTGAGATAATGATCTGTCGGCCCGATAAAATACAGGCATTCATGGGCGGTGTTGATGAGCACGGCGGCAGGAGCATATGAATCGAGAATCAATTTCCGGCACAGCTCCGCATAGGCCAGCGGGCGGCCGCTGAGCGCCATGACTCCGCGCAACTTCAATTTGGGTACGGCTTGATCCGCCTCGATGACAAATTTGAACTCCTGGGGTGCGGTGCGGCCGATACTCCTGAACAGCCGCGCTTTTTTTGAAATCACCGCAAATGACTTGCCTTCGGCATCGCCAATCGATTCCGCATTGCCGAGCATCAAGATGCCACCAGGGCAAAGCGCGAAATGAAACAGAGCCATAATTTTGGTTTGCGCACTCGGCTGAAGATAAATCAGCAAATTACGACATGAAATGAAATCAATTTGTGAAAATGGCGGATCGGCAAGCAGGTCCTGCACGGTGAACACGATCGCCGCCCGCAACGCAGGGTCCACACGGTAGCGATGATGATCCTCGGTAAAAAACCGCGCGCGACGTTCGGGCGGTATGTCAGCGACAATATCAGCTCCATAACACCCCTCGCGGGCAATGGCGACCACACCTGGATCGAGGTCAGAGGCAAAGATCTGCAATTTGATGGGCGCCTTAACCCGGGCGATTTCCTCCTGGATCAGCATCGCCAGCGAATAGGTTTCCTCGCCCGTGCTGCACCCGGCAACCCATATGCGCAACGGCCGCTCCAGCGGATGGGCTGCCACCATTTCGGGAATAATTTTCTGCTCCAAATACTGGAACACTTTGGGGTCCCGAAAGAAGCCCGTAATATGGATCAGCAAGTCTTTGGCAAGTTGCTCTATTTCGCTCGGGTCCTGCGTCAGAAGTGCTACGTAGCGGCCCATCTCGACCATATCGATCCCAGCCAACGCCATCCGCCGCTCAATGCGGCGCAGCAAAGTGCCCGGCTTATAGAGCGTGAAATCATGACCGGTCTTGGCGTGCAGCAGAGCAATGATCTCTGCCAGGCCTTGATCTCCAGCATCCGCTGGCGCCGGTGCGCGCGCGTCTGGCGCCACCCCCTGGGCGGCCATCGCCTGTCCGGCGGTCATCAAAGCTGCCTTCATATCCGCCAGCGTCAGCACCTCATCCACCTCACCGGTCCGGATGGCGTTTCGCGGCATGCCGTCAAACCCCGCCTCATCGGGGTCCTGCACCAGAACCAGCCCGCCTTGCTTCTTGATCGCGGCAAGCCCGAGACTGCCATCTGCCCCGGTGCCTGAGAGGATGACGCAAATCGCCCGCCGCCCGCATTCTTTCGCCATGCTGTGCAGCAGAAAATCGAACGGCAAACGCGCGCCATGCCGTTGCTGCGGCACGCTCACCCGCAACATGCCCGCCTCCACGGACAATGAAACGCCGGGCGGTATGACATAAACATGATCCGGCGCGATCGGCATCCGATCCTCAGCCTCGAGCACGGCCATGGAGGTGTGACCGGCAAGAAGTTCGCTGAGCAGACTGCTATGGGTGGGATCAAGATGTTGGACGAAAATAAAAGCCATGCCGGTCAAGGACGGCAACGCCGAGAGCAACCCGCTGAATGCCTCAAGGCCACCGGCCGACGCACCGACACCTATGACGGCGCACGCACAACCATGCGCCGTCATGATATCCGGATTATGATCCGTTTCGCCGGCAGTCTTTGTAGTGGATGATGACCCGTCTTCAGGCATTACACCGCGACTCCCCGCAGACATATGGTCACAAAATTGATTTTGGACGGCGGCGGCGCGCATTTGTCAATAAGTGAAACGCAATTGCGTAATGTACCTATACCGGCATGTTGTATGATATATTGTGTATTATATCCAACATTATTTAAGCGCTTACAATATTCATAGTCATCGATTTGGTAAATTGAATAATTTTCAAATTTACCGCGCTGAGCAGCATTCGATGAAAAATGCGTCATGTAAAAACGGGCGGAGTACCAGCTCTCAGCGCGCCATGCCGCGGTCGCCTGCGAGCAAGAAATTTGCCCATTACCAAACTGCATTGTGGAATTCACTGATGATAACAGCCGTTTTCGCGATGGGACAGCAACCCATAGGTAGTTTCCGGCACTGCACTTGGTTTTGCATCGGCGTATAGTGCCATTACGAATTTTAAATGTCCCGCGATGTTTGAAACACATCCCGGATCGGCCGCCTGATCCGGCGGTCGCTGCCGGGACAGCGCCAAGGAAAACCACCATGAGATTATGTCTGAACCGCTATTCATTCTCCCGCGCACCGCCTGAGGTTGATTGAACCGTGGAACGCTTGCGCATTCTGCTCATCGAGGACGATCATATGTGCGGTCTTTTGACCGCTGAAATGCTCGAATCAATGGGACATTTGGTATGCGCGGTGGTCGCTACCCAGTTCCAAGCAGTGAGTACAGCGATTTTGAGCAGGCCGGATTTGCTGGTGGTCGATGCCAAACTCGGACATGGAAGCGGCGTTCACGCTGTCCAGACGATTATGCGGACGCGCAAAATTCCACATTTTTTCATAACCGGCCATGCCGCCTTGGTTACGGCTGCCCTGCCCGGCGCATTGGTCGTGCAAAAGCCGTTTCACGAGGTTGATCTCGCTCTGGCCATCATGCGCAGCGTCGATCAAAAGGTGGCGTCATGAACCGCTTTTCAGGAATACGCGCTGCGCCATTGAGCATCGTGATGTGCCTGATTTTTGCTGTCGCGATGTATTGGGCGATCAGCGTGCCGTCGGCCAACACGACTGAACGTGACTTCTCAATCCCGCAGCAAACATTACCTTATCGGGCCACAGCGCCGGCGGAGATCCTGACCAGAGACCACGCCACCTTCGGCAAAGCCGATGACACGCCGCCGCTTTTTCGAGCCTTTCAATCGCCCAATATCAGCACACCGTTGGCTGTATCGATATTCTTGATCCCACCGCTTTGCGCCAACTCCGTGGAGAGCCTCAGGCTCGATTGCCGGGAGCCTGCCGTCGTTTATATCGCCACAGGCAATACAAAGATCAGGCTTTCAGTGCCGATCGACCCAGAAAAGCCGGATCGTCAGAACGAAACTTCTAATCCGTAACAGGGCTTGATTTATATCAATGGCACAGCAGCCGGTCTCCCCTAACGGAGTCTCTGGGCTTTGGTCACCCATCGACACCGACATTCAGGAGAGTCCGTCATGATTCATTATTCGAAATATCAACGGCACATTCTGGGACTTGCCTTATTTGGCGGCCTCACCCTGGCACACCCGATGCGCGCTTACGCCATACCCTCTTTCGCCGCACAAACCGGCGAGCCCTGCTCGGCCTGCCATATCGGTTTCCCGCAACTGACCGCCTTCGGCCGGGAATTCAAACTGCAAGGCTATGTCGCGGGCGGCATGTTTCCGCAAATCAAAAATCTGGCCGTGATGTCGCAAATCGGCTACACCGCCTTGCACTCAAAAGTGCCCGGCGGCCTCGCTCCCGATTATCCCTCGAACAATGCCTATTCGATCCAGCAGACCAGCCTGTTTTTCGGTGGTGCCCTGTATGAACCGCTCGGGCTCGGCGCCTTTATTCAAACAACATATGACGGTGTCGCCCATCAACTTCATTGGGACAACACCGACATCCGCATGACCCGCACAGCCAGCCTGTTCGACAAGCCCCTCTTCTATGGTTTCACTTTCAATAATAATCCGGGGGTGACCGATCTATGGAACACACCCCCAAGCTGGGGCTATCCGTTCATCACCGCCGAATTGGGCGTCGGTAGCGCGGCCTCCGTGCAGCTCAGCTCGCTTGCGCAAAGCGTCTCGGGCATTGGCACTTACGGCGCGCTCAATCTCACACCGGGCGACATGATTTACGCCGAGGCTGATATTTACAAATCACTGCCCAACCGCACCGCCTACGCGCTCGGTGTCGGCCCGGCTTCCGTGCTCGATGGCTCTGCCCCGTATTGGCGCTTGGCCTATCAACATAGCTGGGCTGGCAGTTCGGTCGAGATCGGCACAATCGGCCTGCTCGATCATCCTTACCCCTCAGGCTTCACCCATGGCCCTTCCGATGAACTGCTCGATGTCGGGCTGGATAGCCAAATCCAGTGGATCAACGCCAATCACGCGCTCTCCTTCCAAGCCGCCTATATCCATGAACATCAGCATTGGTCCGCGAGCTATCCGCTCGGCCTGACCGCCAACCCGAACGACACGCTCGATACGCTGACCCTCACCGTTTCGTATCTGCTGCATCAAAAATACGGCGTCACCGGCACCTATAATCAAATCAGCGGCAATGCCGATCAAGCCCTCTACGCCGCCTCCCCCATCGGCGGCAGTGCCAACAACAAACCCAATACCACAAGCTACACAACCGAGCTCGATTATTACCCGTTCAACACCGGCGGTCCAAAATTCTTCCCCTGGGCCAACGCCAAATTCTTCGTCGAAAACACAATCTACACCCAGTTCAACGGCCTCGCCCGCAATTACGACGGCAGCGGACGGAGCGCCCAAGGCAACGATGTGCTGTTCACCGGAATCTGGCTGGCATTCTGAAAACAACGTTCAAGCCAGGATGGGGAAGAATTGATGAGCAGGTCTTTTTTGAAAAAAGACCGAAAAAACTTTTGTTCACTTTGGATCGTGGCGCTTCGACAGCAAACTCCAAATCAACAGAGTTTTTTTTGTTTCTTTTTGTTCACAAAAAGAAAGCCTCACACGCCGCTCACAGCCCGCGTGAAAGCCGCCGCCGATTGGCCGCTACTTTGCGGCCATAGAGCTTGGCAATGCGGGCAGCTCCGCCATCCTGCGTGCCGGCGGCGCGCAGCGCGATCATCTGGCTTTGGCCCAATGTACGCAATTTCTCCTCGACCATGAGAATCGATTCCGCCTGCCCCGCCTTGCCGCCTTTGGCTATTTTCGCGAGCCGCAGCGCAATCACATTTTGCGCATCAATGGTCATGCGCGTCATCTGCCAGGCGAGATCCATGCCGAGGCCCGGGTTCATCCAAGAAAATCCGTATTTTTTTGCCATGGGATAGAGCTAGGGCCGATGGTGTGGCGTTTCAATCCGCCCCAAGCTTGACCCGCAGCCCGAGGGTCCGCAAACTTGCTTGACCTGCCCTGAATGGCTGAACCGCGATTTTGCCGGAGTTTCTGACGCCCATGATAAAAATCAACGATCGATTGACCATCGGCCCGCAGCCGCCTCTGGCGTCATTCGCGAGCCTCGCTGCGGCGGGATACGCAGTCCTGATCAATAATCGCCCCGATTTTGAGGACCCGACCCAACCAGGGTCCGCCGCCGAACAGGCAGCAGCCGAGGCCGCGGGGCTCGGCTATGCGCATTTGCCGGTCAGCGGCGCCACTTTGAACGAAGCCTTAGCGCGGGATTTTCAGGCGGTTCTGGCAACATCCCCCGGCCCGGTCTTCGCCCATTGCAAAAGCGGCATGCGAACCTTGATGCTATACGCCATCGGTGAAGCGCTAGATGGCCGCATGGCGGGTTCTGACATCGTGGCATTCGGCGCAGATTACGGTTTCGACCTCACCGCCGGCGCCATGTGGGTGGCGCGGCACCAAGGCTGAGCGATGAGAAGCTAGCCCTTTTTCTTCGGCGGCTGGGCGGGTTGAGCCACGCCTTTTGCCAATGAAACCGGCGCCAACACCACGTCTTTTTTCTGTTTCGGCTTTTTAGCTTCGCGGTTGCTGCGCAACTGACCTTTGGCCATAGCTGAACCCCCTGGAACAAACCCGTCAGATCGCCGGACGACATCCGGCAATAGAGTGAGGGCGTTTCCACAAAAAGCGGAAACGCCCTGGTATCATGTGCCATCAAGCGTGATGGTGATGAGATCAATATTGCTTTGGCTGGAGCATGTCGTTGTAAAACGACTACTCTCTAGGCGACGAGCTTGAGATTATCCGCCGACATCTTGCCGCTTTTCGCATCTTTCACGAGCTCGAAATTCACTTTCTGGCCTTCGCGCAGATCGCCGATCCCGGCGCGCTCAACGGCGCTGATATGAACAAAAGCATCGGTTCCACCGCCATCCGGCGCAATGAACCCGAAGCCTTTTTGAGCGTTAAACCATTTCACGGTTCCTGTAGCCATTTTGAAATTCTTTTCTTAAACATGAGTGTTGCGTGCCCACCTAGGCGGACAGCCGAAATTGCGTTTTCAGGAGAGAGGATTAGCGGCATAGATGAACAAGTGGGCACCATACCAAATCGTCTGGCCGTCTATCGACGCTCCCTCTATGAGCCATGATGGGCGATAGATCAATGATGCCTCAATTCTCCGTCCAAAAATGAGGCGATAGAAGGCTTGGCGTCTTGACAGCATGAAGCCTGCCGCGACAGGACGAAGCATAACCAGCGTTCCAGCGCGCGGAGAGATGATGAGCAACACCCCGACATTCGCGACCTATCCCTCGTATCTGGGCACCGCCAACAGGGATCGCCGGGCAGAGTATGTCATTGCCGGTATTCCGCTCGATATCGGGGTCACCAACCGCGCCGGCGCCCGCTCGGGCCCGGGTGCCATCAGGCAGGCAAGCCGCATGCTGGCCGATAATCACCATCCGTATTTCTGGACATCGGTGGACGCCATGCCGATCGCCGATATCGGCGATTTTGAGATCGCGCTCGGCAATCTCCCCAATAGCCTCGATCTGATCGAACAACAGGCCATGGGGCTCAGCCATCTGCTCGCACTCGGCGGCGAGCACGGCATCACCTTGCCGTTGCTGCGCGCTTTGCATAAGCGCCTCGGCGCGCCGCTTGGGCTCGTCCATTTTGATGCACATGTGGATACCTGGGTGGAAAATTTCGGCCAGATCTATTCCCATGGCTCGGTATTCTATCACGCGATCAACGAGGGCCTGGTCGATCCGCGGCGGATGATCCAAATCGGCATTCGCTCGCCGGTCACGCGCGACGTATGGGACTGGACGATCGGCCAGGGTGTGACGATTCTCAGCGCGCAGGATGTCCATGAAATCGGCGTTGCTGAAACCGCCTCGCGCATTCACCAGATCATCGGCGGCACGAAACCCACTTATCTGAGTTTCGATGTCGATAGTCTGGATCCGGCATTCGCACCGGGCACCGGCACGCCGGAAATCGGCGGCCTTGCCTCCTGGCAAGCCCAAGGGATCATCCGCCGATTGGGCGGGATCAATTTTGTCGGCATGGATGTCGTCGAAGTGCTGCCCGCCCACGATGTCAGTGAAATAACCGCCTTGGCCGCCGCCACCATGCTCTGGGAATATCTCGCCTTGCTGGGCCGGCCCGCGCCATGAATGCCGATCAGCCGATCACCGGGTTCGGCCCGGATTTTCCCTTCGCCTATGATGATTGGCTAAGCCACCCATCAGGCCTCGGCGCCGTGCCGGAGGCGGCTTTGGGCGAGGAGGTCGCGATTATCGGCGCGGGCCTCGCCGGCATGGTGGCCGCGTATGAATTGATGAAACTGGGCCTGCGGCCGGTGATGTATGAACAGGGGCGCATCGGCGGCCGCCTGCGTTCGGAAAAATTCCAAGGTGCGGACAACGTCATTGCCGAATTGGGCGGTATGCGCTTTCCCGTCTCATCGCGCGGATTTTATCATTATGTCGATTTGCTGGGCCTGCAATCCGCCCCCTTTCCCAACCCGCTGGCCGCCGCCAGCCCCAGCACCGTCATCGATCTGGAAGGCGTGCCGGTCTATATCGAAGGCACCGGCCCAATTCCGCAACCTTTCGCCGCTGTCCAACAAGCTTGGGCAGAAGCCCTGGAAAGCCAGACCGATTTCGCCGCCCTGCAGGATGCCGTGCGCCGGCGCGATGTCGCGGATTTGAAAACCCGCTGGAATCAGCTTGTGGCGCAGTGGGATGAGCGCACCTTCTATGATTTCATCGCCGCCAGCCCGGCTTTTTCCCGCCTATCATTTCACCACCGCGAAATCTTCGGCCAGGTCGGCTTCGGGACCGGCGGCTGGGATAGCGATTTCCCCAATTCAATGCTGGAAATTTTGCGCGTCGTCCTGACCGAACTGGAAGACGGCCAACGCTATATCAAAGGCGGTGTCGAGCAATTGCCGCGCGGCCTGTGGGCTCATGCGCCTGACAATATCCGCCATTGGCCTGCCGGCACATCCCTCTCCAGCCTGCATTCCGGCGCGCCGCGCCCTGGCGTCGCCAGGCTCGCCCGCGAGGAGAGCGGCATGATCGCGGTGACCGATCGCTGGGGTGACACACGGCGCTACAAGGCTGTGCTCTCAACCTGCCAGACCTGGCTGCTGACCACCGCCATCGAGACCGATGAAAAACTCTTCGCGCAAAAACTCTGGATGGCGCTGGATCGCACGCGCTATATGCAATCCTCGAAAACATTCGTCATGGTCGATCGGCCCTTCTGGACCGAGCGCGATCCGCTCACCGGCCGCTTCCCGCTGAGCACCACATTGTCCGACCGCATCACGCGCGGCACCTATTTGTTCGATAACGGGCCCGATCAACCGGCCGTGATCTGCCTGTCCTATTCCTGGATGAGCGACGCGCTGAAAGTCCTGCCTTTGCCCTCGGAGCGGCGCGTGGCACTCATGCTGCGCGCTCTGCGGCATATCTACCCCGATCTGGATATCAGCAAACACATCATCGGCGACCCGATCACCGTATCATGGGAATCAGACCCCGGGTTTCTCGGCGCATTCAAAGGCGCCCTGCCCGGCCATTACCGCTATAATCGCCGGATGTTCTGCCATTTCATGCAACAGGATCTGCCGCCCGATCAACGCGGCATCTATCTGGCGGGCGATGAAATTTCATTCACACCCGCCTGGGCCGAAGGGGCCGTGCAAACAGCGCTGAATGCGCTCAGCGGCATCATGCATCAATTCGGCGGCGCATCCCCGCCCGACAATCCCGGGCCGGTCGAACAATTCGCAGCCCTCGCCCCGCTCGATCTTGGCGACTGACATAAGCCCAACACAGCCAATGTTACCGCAAAATCAAATTTTGTTAAATTGAAGCGCCTTATCGCCTGCCCAAATCCCCCATCACCAGCGCAGATAAGCGTGCCCCCGCACATTATCTCGCATGTCCAGATGAGGAGTTGGGTGGCATTTCATATTTCAAAACACTGGTCGGGCAACCGGCTTTGGTCACCGGTGCCAATTCAGGCATCGGCAAGGCCGTCGCACTCGGGTTAGCCCAATCGGGTGCCGATGTGGTGGTGAATTACGTCACCGATCCCGCAGCAGCCCAGGAGGTCGTAAGCCAAATTATCGCCATGGGTCAGCGCGCGATCGCCATCGAAGCCGATGTCAGTGACGAGGCACAGGTCGAGCAAATGTTCGCCCAAGCCGTGGCTTATTTCGGCACTCTGCATATCGTCGTCAGCAATGCCGGATTGCAGCGCGACGCTGCCTTCGAATCCATGACGCTGGATCAATGGAACAAGGTCATCAATGTCAATCTGACCGGCCAGTTCCTCTGCACCCGCGCCGCCGCACGCGAATTTAAACGCCGCGGGCCGACTCCGGGGCTGTCGAAAGCAACTGGCAAAATCATTTGCATGAGTTCGGTGCATCAGGAAATCCCCTGGGGCGGCCACGCCAATTATGCCTCATCGAAAGGCGGCATCATGCAATTGATGCGCAGCATCGCACAGGAACTGGCACCCGCCAAAATCCGGGTCAACGCCATCGGTCCCGGCGCCATTCGCACACCGATCAACACGAGCGCCTGGGATACGCCGCAGGCCTACGACAAATTGATGAATCTGGTGCCCTATGGCCGGATCGGCGAGCCCGATGATATTGCGCAAGTCGCTGCGTGGCTCGCATCGGATGCCTCGGATTACATCACCGGCCAGACGATTTTTGTCGATGGCGGGATGACATTATATCCCGGCTTCGCGACCGGGGGCTGAATCATGGCGCTGCCCATTGAGGATTACGCCATCATCGGCAATTGCGAGACGATGGCGCTGGTCGGGCGCGACGGCTCGATCGATTGGCTCGGCATGCCCCGCTTCGACAGTGCGGCCTGCTTCGCCGGGTTGCTCGGCACCGACGAACATGGCCATTGGCGCATCGCCCCGCAGGAGCCCGTGACACGCACGACGCGGCAATATCGGGGCCCCAGCCTCATCCTCGAGACGATCTTCGAAACAGCCGAAGGCAGTGTCTGCGTCACCGACTGCATGTCGCGGCGCGACCATTCTGCCGATCTGATCAGATGCGTGAAGTCGCTTTCAGGACGCGTGACAATGTGCATGGATTTTGTGGCGCGTTTTGATTACGGCTCGGCAGTGCCCTGGGTTACCCGCATCGATGATCAATCGATGCGGGATCAGCGCACCCAATATGTCGTCGGGCCAGACCGCCTGATCCTCGATAGCGATGTCGCCGTGACCAACAAAGATATGCGCACCATGGCGATATTCACCGTGGCCGAAGGCGACGAAGTGAATTTCTGCCTGACCTGGAGCAAATCATATCACAAACCGCCCGCGCGCATCGATATCCCGGCAGCCCTGACAGCGATCGAGACATTTTGGCAGGAATGGACAGCGGGCTTTCGATATACGGGGCAATGGCCTGAGGCTGTGCTGCGCTCGCTGATCACCCTCAAAGCACTCAGCCATTGGGAAACCGGCGGCATCGTCGCCGCCGGCACGACATCTCTGCCCGAGCAAATCGGCGGCCCGCGCAATTGGGATTACCGCTATTGCTGGCTGCGCGACACGACATTGACGCTCTATGCGCTGATGCAATCGGGCTTCACCAGCGAGGCCGCCGCCTGGCGCGAATGGCTGCTGCGCGCGGTCGCCGGCAATCCTGAACAATTACAAATCATGTATGGCATCGCCGGTGAACGCCGGCTTGACGAATGGGAAATCCCCTGGCTGCCCGGCTACGAGAATTCCGCACCCGTCCGAATCGGCAATGCCGCCTCCGGCCAGGTGCAACTCGATGTCTATGGCGAGGTGATGGACGCGCTTTATCTCGCACAGCATTTGGGCCTGCCCTGCGATCAGGCCGCATGGAATCTGCAAATCGCCTTGATTGGCCATCTCGCCACCATCTGGGATAAGCCCGATGACGGGATTTGGGAAATGCGCGGCGGACGCCAGCATTTTACCCACTCCAAGGTGATGGCTTGGGTCGCTCTTGACCGTGCGATTCGTACCGCCGAGGAATTCTCGATGCCCGCGCCGATCGATCATTGGCATGAGTTGCGCCAGACCATCCATGACGATGTGTGCAAGCACGGTTTCAACGCCAAGCTCAATCATTTCACCCAAGCCTATGACAACACCCATCTCGATGCCAGCCTGCTGATGATCCCCCTGCTCGGATTTCTGCCCGCCGATGATGAGCGCGTGATCGGCACGGTGGCCGCCATCGAACGCAATTTGCTGCGCGAGGGCTTCGTCCTGCGCTATGATACAGCCGGCTCCGGTGATGGTCTGCCCGCCGGCGAAGGTGCCTTTCTCGCCTGCAGCTTCTGGCTTGCCGACACCTATGTGCTGATGGGCCGGATCGATGAGGCGCAGAGTCTATTCGAAAAATTGCTCAGCCTGTGCAATGAAGTCGGCCTGTTATCGGAGGAATATGACCCCGCTCTGAAACGCCAAGTCGGCAATTTTCCGCAAGCCTTTTCCCATATCGCTTTAATCAACACCGCCTTCAATCTGGCGCAAAGCCGCTCCGGTGTGGCAGGGCCCGCCGCCCACCGCTCCAAGCGTCCGGCCCACCCGCGCAAGCACAGCGCGGTCCGCGCATGAACGGCCATTACGATGTGATCGTTATCGGCTCTGGCCCAGGTGGCGCGGCCTTCGCCCAGCGCATCGCACCCAGCGGCAAATCCATTCTGCTGATTGAGCGTGGCGATTATCTGCCGCGCTCACGGGCCAATTGGGATGCGCAAAATGTCTTTGTCGATGCGGCCTATCAAACCAAGGAAATCTGGCATGATGGGCGCGGCGCCACATTTCAACCAGGGCTGCATTATTATGTCGGCGGCAACTCGAAAGTCTATGGCGCGGCGTTGCTGCGCCTGCGCGAGCGCGATTTCGGCGAAATCACCCATGAGGACGGCGTCTCACCCGCATGGCCGGTCGGATATGATGAATTCGAGCCCTATTACGCCGCAGCCGAGGCGCTGTTCCACGTCCATGGGCAGGCCGGCGAGGATCCGCACGAACCGCACCGCAGCACACCCTATCCTTATCCGCCGGTCAGTCACGAACCACGCATTGCCGCCCTCAGTGCCAATCTCTCAGCCCAGGGCCTGCAACCGTTCCATCTCCCCCTCGGCATCTTACTCGACGAGAAAGACGGCAAACCGACATCCACAAGCATCTGCATACGCTGCGACGCCTTCGACGGGTTTCCCTGTCTGCTGAACGGCAAGGCGGATGCGCAAATCATCTGTATCGACCCGATGCTGGCACGCCATCAAAATGTGACATTGCTGACCAATGCGTATGTCTCGCAGCTCCAGACCGACGAATCCGGGCGCCGCGTGAGCGCTGTGCGGGTCGAACGCACAGGCCAAATCGAGCATTATTCCGCCGACCTTGTGATCGTCGCCTGCGGCGCATTATCCTCCGCGTTGCTGCTGTTGCGCTCGGCCAATGCCGCCCATCCGCACGGCCTTGCCAACGGCTCGGATCAGGTCGGGCGCAATTACATGCGGCATAATCAATCGGTCCTGATGGCGCTGATGCGCGAACCCAATGAGACCATCTTCCAAAAAACCTTGGCCATCAGCGATTATTATTTCGCTACCGCCGATGAAGCCTATCCGCTCGGCCTGATCCAGATGTGCGCGACCTCCCACGCCGCACAGATCAAGGCCGAGGCTCTGCCCTCCTGGCTGGAATGGCTGCCCGACATGCCCTTTGATCAAATGGCCCGCCATTCAATGGATTTCTGGCTATCGAGCGAAGATCTGCCAAAGCCGGACAACCGGATCCGCTATGATGGCGAGCGGGTTGTGCTCGACCTCACCGAGACGAATATCAATGCCCATCAGCGCCTGCGCAAAAAACTCGAACAAGCCTTGACACATGCAGGCGCACATCCGGCTTTGCTCGACCGGAGCCTGTATCTTGGCAAAAACATCCCGATCGGCGGCACCGCGCATCAAGCCGGCACCGCACGGTTCGGCACCGACCCCGCAAATTCGGTTCTTGATATTCACTGCAAGGCCCATGAATTGGATAATCTATATCTCGTCGATGCCAGCTTCTTTCCCTCGATCGGTGCGGTCAACCCAACCTTGACGATTATCGCCAACGCCTTGCGGGTCGGCGACCATATTCTCGATCTGTGGGCCAGTGGCTCATGATCGCATGGCTTCACCTGCTGGCCATCCCACTGCTCGCGCGGATTTTTCTGGTCGTCTTGTTTCCCTTCAGCGCCATCGATAAAATCATCCATTGGCGAGCGGCCCTGGCGCAAGCCAATTCATCATTTTTGCCGGGTGGACCCGCCTTATTGATCGTCGCGATTTTCGTCGAATTGATCACGCCAATCTGTATTGTCAGCGGATTTTATGCAGCCTTCGCCGCCTTCATCCTGGCGGGGTTCTGTGTGGTAACCGCCATTTTATACCATCCGTTTTGGCGCTTCGGCGATTTCTGGGCGCCGGGCTCATCGGTCGGCCGCAATCATTTCTGGGATTTCTTAAAAAATTTCGGCCTGGCCGGTGGGCTCTTGCTCATCATGAATGGCTCGATCGGAGGCTAGTATGTCACCCATGACGAATTATTGGCATTTATGGACCGATGAACATGGCATCAGCCATCACACGCTTTGCCAATTGACGAATTTTCAGCTCGCCTCCATCGGCGGCGCCGCGCCGCAATGGAATAATGTCCAGCCCGGCAGCGAAGCCACCATCGTATTCACCATCCAACCGGTCGGCTGGGTCGGCGACTGGCATGAAAATCCCGCACCCCAATGGATCATTCCCATCTCCGGCCGCTGGTGGGTGGAAGCGATGGATGGCACTCGCGTGGAGTTCGGCCCCGGCGATATTTCATTGGGTGAAGATCAGAATTGCATCGCCGACAGCATCGGCCGCAAAGGGCATCGCTCAGGCACGATCGGCGCTGATCCGGCACGGCTGATGACGGTGCGGCTACATGTCGCCCCCCTCGGCGTCCCAGGTCACATCCGCTAAATCCCGATGCACGCCTTCGATATTCACGATGACCGTTTTCAGGCGCTGATCCTTCCCAACGCCCGGCTGGAATTACTCGGCCAGGGATTTCGCTGGCTCGAAGGCCCCGTCTGGTTCGCCGATCTCGCTTGCCTGCTGGTCAGCGATTTGCCAAATGACCGGATCATGCGCTGGAGTGAGTCAGGCGGCATCTCGCTATTCCGCCAACCTTCGGGCTTTGCCAATGGTCATACGCGTGACCGCCAGGGCAGGCTACTCGGCTGTTCGCATCGTCATCGTTGTATCACGCGCACCGAACTTGACGGCGCAATCACCATTTTGGCCGATCGCTATCAAGGCCGAAAATTGAATGCACCAAACGATATCGTCGTCAAACATGACGGCACAATCTGGTTCACCGATCCGCTGTTCGGTATCAGTACCGATTACGAAGGCGGGCGGCAGATATCAGAGGCCCCGGCACGGGTTTATCGTCTGGATCCGGCGGATGGCGCGCTGAGCATTGTCATCGATGACCTCGCTGGACCAAACGGCCTGTGTTTTTCCCCGGCAGAGACAAAATTATACATCACCGAGGCGGGCCCGCCTTTCGCCGCCCATGCGGTGCAGCATATCATCGAATACGAAGTCACGTCAGACGGCGATGCGCTCGGCGGGAGCAAAATATTTCATAAAATCCAACCTGGATTTGCCGACGGCATCAAATGTGATGAATACGGCAATATCTGGAGCAGCGCCGGGAACGGTGTGCATTGTATCGCACCAGACGGGCAATTACTCGGGATCATCAAAACCGGCTCGGTTGTCAGCAACATTGCCTTCGGCGGCCCTCAGCGCAGCCGTTTGTTCATCTGCGCCGGCGACCAGCTTTTCGCCATTTTCCTAAATTGCCGCGGTGTGACATTCCCATGATGAGCGTCCGCTAATGGCGGTTCGTGCACTGCGCCTGCTCGTTCGCAATGTGACAAATATCGACCACGCATTGGTCTTTTATCAACAGGCGCTCGGCTTTCGCGTCATCGGCGAACGGCAGGACGCGCCAGATCTCGCCACATTGCTGAGTTTCAACGGGACGATTCAAACCATTTGCCTCCAGCTTGGCGCGCAGAAAATCATGCTTGCCTGCTACGACCCGCCTGGCAAAGCCTATCGTCTGGGCAGCAACGCCGCCGATTTATGGTTTCAGCATATCGCCATCGTCACCGCGGACATACAGAGTTCTTATGAATTGCTGCAGTTTCACGGCGCGGTGCCAATTTCATCGGGCGGCCCACAGACATTGCCCGCATCCAGCGGCGGCGCGGTCGCTTATAAATGCCGCGATCATGATGGCCACCCGCTCGAATTGATCAGCCTTCCCACCACGACACGCCACGCACAAGGCGGCAATCTGGGCTATGATCATAGCGCCATCAGCGTCGGCGATATCGAACGCAGCATCGGCTTCTATCGCGACCAATTGGGTTTGTCGCTCAGTGCGCACCAACTTAATCAAGGCCAAGCGCAGGACCGGCTTGATGGGCTGGATGCGGTCGCAGTGGATGTGGTGGCGATGCTGCCGCAAGATCAACCTTGCCCGCATATCGAATTGCTTGGCTATCGCCAGCCAAGCGGCCGCATGGCATCCTGCGTCCAACGCGCGAGCGACATCGCCGCCGATCGGCTGGTGCTGGAAGTTGATGACCTGCCAAGCCTGCTCGGCCAGTTACAGGATTGCGAGCCCGGCTCGGTTCTTCGCCAGGGACGCTTTGCCGGCACAAAGGCCGCCCTGATCCACGATCCCGACGGACATGAATTCATACTGATCGACAGCAAATATCCAAATAACGCTTGGGAGCGATGATCGCCCACACCATATCTGCAATCCAGGGCACGGAGGGTTTGACATGACCAAGGATAAAATGTCGCGGCGCGTTTTATGCACGGCAGGAAGCGCCGTGCTGGGCATGGCTTTGTTCACCGGCACAGCCCGCGCGCAAAGCATCTCGCTGAATTTCAGTTTCGGCTCACCGGGCTATAATGTCGGCTATTGGGCACCGCAGCCTTACTACCAGCGTTATTATTCCCAGCCGCTCTACGCGCAATATGTCATGTGGTACTATTACCCCTCGCTTTATTATCGCTATTATTACGCCCCGCCACCACCGCCGCCGCCGGGCATTCCCCGCCCGCCGCGGCCGCCTTACGGCGCACCCCCGCCGCCGCCGCCCGATCGATTCTTCGCCGGCCTGCGTGTGCCACGGCCCGGGCGCTACCCAGGTGCGCCGCACCCGCGCCCCGGCGGCGAAATACCGCATTGGCGACCTGCTTTTGCACCGCCCGGAGGCCCCGGCGGTGGACCTGACCGCTTCCCCCAACGGCCCGGCGGCGGACCAGGCGGCGGGCCCGGCATGCGACCAGGCGGCGGACCAGGCGGCCGGCCGGATGGCGCCCCCCCCAATGGCCCGCGTGGACCCGGCGGGCCAGGCCAAGGCGGGCCAGGCCAAGGTGGGCCAGGCCAAGGTGGGCCGAACCACTAATCTCGTGGAACCAACAGCGTGGTCGGCACAGCCCGTGGGCTGACCCGCATTTTTTGGCGCGGCGACTATCATGTTTTGCCAGCACGCCCCTGGTCGAAAATTCGATAACAAGCTAACATGAAGTCATGTTGGCGGACCTACCGCTCAGCCCGGAAGAAACCCGGAAATATAGGGGCGCGGCGGATGAAACTGCTCAAAATCCGGTATCTCATCCTCATCGCACTCGCCAGCTTCGCGCTATTGGCGAACACGGGCAGCGCCTCGGCTTCCGAGGCGGCCAACAACCAGCCTATGCAGCTCTTCATCGATCAGACCTTGCCGGGCCTGCATCACGACACTCAGACTCTGCGCTTCGAGCTGACCTCAAGGACACAGATATTCAGCGCTGATATTGTCCAGCAACGCCATGATGCCGACCAAGCCCTCGCCAAGGCCTTGGCGAAAGCCCAAGCGGAGCCAGCTAAAAACCAAACCGCCGGCGATTGGGACGCGGTAGCCCAAGCCGCCCAAACACGCCTGATGCTCGGCCAATCCCACCACCCGAGCCTGTGGCTCAGCCTCGGCGCGGCCATGCTGCACGGCACCAATCCCGATCCGCAACGCGCGCTCGAAGCCTCTTATCAGGCCTATGAATATCGCCTGAACGGCACCAATCCGGCGCAGCAATCCCTGCAAGCTCTGCAACAAATGCGCGACGCTCTGGAGGCCTTGCACAATAATCTCGCGGCCCTGAAATTGCTCGGCCAGATTGTCCGTGCCAACCCGGCCGATACGCAGGATGCCGCGTTGCTGCAACAATCTTTCGATCGGATCGGTTACCGGGTGATGAAAATCAACACCACGCCAGATGCATTTCCCGCCGGCGCCTGTGTCACCTTCACCATTCCACTGCCGAGCGAGCCGGGTTTCCATCCCGGTGATTATGTCAGCACCGAACCTGTCATCAAAACCCTCGCCGTGACCTCTGAGAACGGTCAATTATGCCTCGCCGGCCTGCCCGCCGGCGCGACCACGACCGTTACCCTGCGGGCCGGCATGCCAGGGCTCGGCGGCGCCAAGCTCGGCAAGGCACTCACTTTCAAAATCACGCTGCCCGATCGGCAATCCAAGCTGATCGCCGATACCGCCCATTACATCATCCCCGCCAGCAATCCGCCGTCCATCGGTCTGGCCAGCGTCAATGTCTCGAAGGTGAAAATCCAAATCGGCCGGGTCGCCGAGCGCTCGCTGTTGCAATTCCTGCAAAGCCACCCTCTGGGCAATCCAGATGGCTATAACAACAGCCTCGACGGCAATTCCGAAACAATCATTTTCCAGGGCAAGGCCGACATCCCCGATTTCGTCCGCAACCAGCTGGTCCATACAATTCTGCCGCTCGCCGCACAGATGAAAAAGCCCGGGCTCTATGCGGTTTCAATCAACCCCGATGACGGCACGCCGAGAAATAATCTGGGCACGCTGCAAATGGTGCTGCGCACGGATCTGGCGCCGAGCATCTGGCGCGGGGCAGATGGCCTGCATGTGCAAATTCGCTCTTTCACCAGCGCCGAACCCGTGGCGCATGTGCAGGTCAATCTGATCGCCGCCGACAATGAAATTCTCACCTCTGGCCAAACCGACTCTCAAGGCCTCGTCACCTTCGCCGCCCCGTTGCTCGCGGGCAATGCCGGGCAGGCGCCGACAGCGTTGCATATCCTCGCCCCCGACGGCGATTTTACCTTGTTCGATCTCACCGCATCGCCCTTCGATCTGTCCGATCGCGGCGTCGGCGGTGCCGCGCAACCCGGGCCGATCGATCCTTATATCTGGCTCGATCGGGGCATTTACCGCCCCGGCGAGACCGTGAATGTGAGTGCGTTACTGCGCAGCCCCGATGGTAAAAATCTCGATATTCCCTTGCATCTCATTATCCGCCGCCCGGGCGGCCAGGTTTTTTCCGACACCATCCCCGCCCGCACCGACGATGATGCGATCATCGCCCCGGTCAAACTCTCGCCCGGCGCGCAGGCGGGGGTTTGGAGTATCACCCTGGCGACATCTTTGGACGCTCCGGCTTTGGCCACCCAGACCTTCATGGTCGAGTCATTCGTGCCGGCAACATTGGCCGTCTCGCTCGGCAAAGAAGCGCCATTGACACCCCAGGCGATCAATCTGTTTGCATTCAATGCGCGCTTTCTCTACGGCGCGCCGGGCGCCAATCTTTCCGCCACCGCCAGCGTTCACCTGGCGGTCGATACCGCACCGTTTGCAGCCCTTGCGGGTTATCGCTTCGGTCTGCAAAGCGAGATTTTCGACGCCCCGTCAGCCGCGCCGGCGGTCCCTGATAGCGACGCCAAGGGCGATGGCACGGTACCGATCGATCTGACGAAAATGCCCGACTCGTCGCATCCCCTGCAAGCCATATTGACCGTGAACGTGAACGACCCCGCAGGCCGTGCGGTGAGCAAAACGATCAATCTGCCGATCCGCCCGGCCAGCCCTCTGCTCGGCATCAAACCCGCTTTCGCGGGCGAGGCGGTGGATCAAGGCCAAAGCGCGCAGTTCGATATCATCGCAGCCGACCCGCAAGGTGCAAAAATCGCCATGACCGCCGATCTGAGCGTGGTCAGCCAGGATGAGGAATGGAATATCATCTGGAACAACCAGGTCGCGCGCTGGGATATCAGCTTCATCGACCGGCCGGTGATGCAGGAGAAAATCAGCATTCCCGCGGGCGGCGCGTTTCATCTGGCCCTGCCCGCTCTGCCCTATGGCCGCTACCGGCTGCGCGTTGTGCAGGCCGATGGCGGGCTCGCCGCAAGCTCGATGATTTTCTATTCGGGCTGGGTCTTCTCGGGCAATCCAAGCGTGCCGAGCCGGGTCACCGTCGCCTCGGACCATGCGACCTATCTGCCCGGCGAGACCGCGCATTTACACATCACCGCCCCCTTCGCCGGCCCGGCAACATTGGTGATTGCCAATGACGATGTGAAATCGATCCAGACTATCATGATCGGTGCCAAAGGCGCCGATGTCAGCGTGCCCGTCTCAGCTCAATGGGGTGCCGGTGCCTATGCCATCGTGCATGTGTTCCAACCGGCCCGCGCCGCGAAACCGGGCGAGACTATCCCGCCCGACCGCGCCATCGGGCTGACCTGGCTGGGGCTGAAACCGGGCGATCGGGCCTTGCCCGTGAGCATGGCCGTGCAACCCGTTTATCTGCCGCGCGAGACCGTCACGATCGATGTCAAAACCAAGCCCGGCGCCTATGTCTCTCTGGCCGCGGTCGATGAGGGCGTGCTGCAACTCACCAATTTCACCTCGCCCGATCCGCTCGCGCATTTCTTCGGCAAACGCAGCCTTGGTGTCGATATCGCCGATGATTATGCCGCCTTGCTGCGCCCGCCATCGGGGCAGTCGATGATGCTGAAAAACGGCGCGGGCGGCGATTTCGGCGCATCACAAGCGCCGATCCCGCAAAAAATCGTCTCGCTCTTTGCCGGCCCCGTGCAAGCCGGGCCCGATGGGGTGGCCCATATCACCCTCGCCTTGCCCGACTTCGATGGGCAGATCAGGCTGATGGCCGTCGGCTGGCAGGGGCGTGCCGTGGGTGCCGCGAGCAGCGATATCACCGTGCGCGACAAAGTGGTGGCGCAGACCTTGCTGCCCCGCTTCCTCGCCCCCGGCGATCAGGCGGATATCGGCATATTGCTGCAAAATCTCGATCTGCCGGACGGCGTTTTCGTGGCCGACCTGACCGCCAGCGGCGCACTCGTCGGTACATCTCACATCCAGCTCGATCTTGCGCCGGGCGTGCGCCATGTGTTGCCGGCCTCGCTCACCGCAACCAGGCTGGGCACCGGCCATGTCATGCTCGCGATCACCGGGCCCGATGGCTATCACACCGCCCATGAGAGCGAGCTTACGGTGCATGTGGCACGCGCGCCGGTCACCCGCATCGCCGCCTCGACCATCGCGCCGGGGTCGTCGCTCACCCTGCAACCCGATGCCACGGGCTTTATTCCCGGCTCGGTCAGCGCCTCGCTGACCCTGGGCGATCATCTGCCGTTCGACCCCGCCGGCTATATGCAAGCCCTCGCCGGCATGCGCTACCGCTTCCTCGAAGCCAGCGTCAGCCGGGGCCTGCCGCTGACCGCCCTCAGCGGACCGGCCGCCGGGCCCGATCCGCAAGGCCGGCTCGCCGCCGCGGTGCAGGATGTGCTGGACGATCAACGTTATGACGGCGCCTTCGGCCTATGGTCCTCGCAGGACGATGCGCAGCCCTGGCTGACCGCTTACGCCACCGAGTTCCTGCTACGCGCCCGGAAAGCCGGCGCGACCGTGCCGCAACCACCCCTCGATTCAGCCTTGTCCTGGCTGCGTCAGGAAATCTCGCAGGATGGCGCACCCGCCCAGCAGGCCGATATTTATGCCGCTTATGTCCTGGCACTCGATGGCGAGGCGCCGGCGGGTGCGATCAGGCTGATGGATCAGAATATCGGCAAAATCGACCATCCCCTCGCCCGCGCTCAGCTTGGTGCGGCCTTGAATTATATCGGCGAGCCGGATGCCGCGCGCACGGCCTTGCGCGCCGCCCTTGATCTGCCCAATCGCGGCGGCGATTTATGGTGGCGCGGCCAGGATTGGATGGCAGGATACGGCACACCGCTGCGCGATGGCTGGGCGGTGCCGGCGGTGATTGCGCAAACCGGCTTGCTGGCTGACCAAATGCCCGCGCTCGCCGCCAACATCCCAGGTGCCGGGATCGATGTCGACGCGCTCAACGCCCAGGAACTCGGGCGGGCCGGATTCGCCGCCGGTGTCATCGGCGGCCAACCGACCAAGCTCGATCTGACGATCGGCGGGTCCAGCGTGACATCAAACCAGCCGGTGACCCGCTCACTGACCGGTCCGCTCGCCATCACCAATACCGGCACGGCCCCCATACCCGCCTTGCTCGCAACCAGTGGCATCCCCGCCCAGGCCCCCGCCGCCGCCGCGCACGGCATGGAACTGACACAGCATTTCTTCAGCCTCGACGGCACGCCGCTCAATGTCCGCCAATTGCCGCAAAACCAGGTCTTCGTGATGCTGATCAACGGCCGCTCGCTTGATTCCACCCCGCATCACGCGGTACTCGTCGCCGGCCTGCCGGCAGGGTGGGAGATTGCCGGCAATCTCTCCTCGGGCAATGTCACGGGCATGGATTGGCTGGGCAGCCTGACCACACCACGCGCCAAAGCCGCCGCCGATGATCGCTATATGGTGGCGCTCAATCTAACCCCGCCTTATTCCGACCCCACCACCGGCCAGGATAACGGCGATGACCGTGAATTTCGCGTGGCGGTCATGCTCCGCGCCGTCACGCAGGGCCGTTTCACATTGCCGGGCGTGACCCTGACCGACCTCAATCATCCGCTGATCACCGCGGTTTCGGCCAGCCGCCAGGTGGTCGTTCTGCCGCCTCCCTGACATGCCCCGACGAAAGATCAACGCCCGCACCCGTCTCTGTATGGGCCTCACGGCGGCGGCGCTGGCATTGACCGTGATCACCCTGCTCCGCCCGCTCGGGCTGCAACGCCTGCATGAACAAGGGCGGATCATTTTCGACCGGCATGGCGCACCGATCGCCTATATCATGGATCGCCAAGGCGAGTGGAAATTCGCCACCTCAGCCGATCAGGTCGATCCGCTCCTGCCGCACATGCTCATCGCCATCGAGGACCGCCGCTTCGCCACCGACCCGGGTATCGACCCGCTGGCGATTGCCCGTGCGGTCTGGCAAATGGCCCGGGCCGGGCATCTGGTCAGCGGCGCCTCGACATTGACCATGCAGGTCGCCCGCCTGCTGCACCCGGCACCGCGCACATTGATCGCAAAATTATCCGAGGCCGATGAAGCCATCGCCCTGACCAGCCGCTTCTCGAAACCGCAAATCATGGGCATGTGGCTGTCACTCGCGCCGTTCGGCGGCAATATCGTCGGGGTGCAAGCCGCATCGCGCATCTGGTTCGGCAAATCCCCCGCCTCGCTCAGCCCGGCCGAAGCGGCTTTATTGATCGCCCTGTGCCGCCGCCCCGAAGCCCTGCGGCCGGACCGCCACCCGATCGCCGCCGCGATGGCGCGCAACCGCGTGCTGCGCGAAGCCTGGGCGGAGCACGTCATATCCGCCGATGCGTTGCGCCAGGCGCTCGGGGCGACGCTGCCGACCCAGCGCCAGGCTCTGCCGTTGCAATCGCCGCAAATCACCACCCGCCTGCCCAACAACACGCGCACCACGCTCGATGCCGGGCTTAATCAGGCGCTCGCTGCCCTGGCCGATCGGGATCTCGCTGGCATGACGCCCGCGGAATCGCTCGCCATCATGATCATCGATACCCATTCCACCACAGTTCGGGCCGCCTTCGCCGGTGACTGGGCGAACCCGCGCCGGGCCGGATTTCTCGATCTGACCGCCGCCACCCGCTCGCCCGGCTCGGCACTGAAACCCTTCCTCTACGGCCTCGCCTTTGCCGACGGCTTGGCCGGGCCGAGCACGATCTTCAGCGATCTGCCGGCGCATTTCGGCGCCTACGCCCCGGATGATTTCACCCATCATTTCATGGGCCAGGTGAGTGCGGCCCAGGCGCTGCGCCGCTCGCTCAATCTGCCGGCAGTCAGCCTGATGCGGGCTTATCGCCCGGCCCGCTTCGCCGCCGCTTTGGCCGCCGCCGGCACCCCGCTTGCCTTGCCGCGCGGCGCTTTGCCCTCTCTGCCGCTCGCCCTGGGTGGTGCGGGCGTGAGCATGCGCGAGATGGCACGGCTTTACGCGGGCCTGGGCAATGATGGCTCCATTCGGCCCCTGCATGTCATCCAGGCCGACTCCCAAACCGGCCAAACAGGCCGGGCGCTGCCCTTGCTCGCACCCTCGGTCGCACGCGAAATCACTGGCATTCTGACGCGCAATCTGCCGTTCGGCGGGCCCGGCTCCATCGCCTGGAAAACCGGCACCAGTGCCGGCAACCGCGATGATTGGGCGGTCGGCTTCGATCAACGCCATGCGGTGCTGGTATGGGTGGGCCGGCCGGACGGCGGCGCATTGCCCGGTGCTGCGGCAATCGACCGGGCCATGCCGATTTTCACCCAGGTTTTCGGTCTCCTCCCGGCCGCACCGCTCACCCCCTACAACCCACCGCCGCCGGTCAGCCTGGCGCAAGGCCCGCTCGCCGCGCCGTTGCGCTTCGCCTTCCCGCCGCCGGACGCCACCTTGCAGACCATCGCCGGGGTGGATCTGCGCGCCATGGGCGGGGCGCGGCCTTTGACCTTCCTGGTCGATGGCGCGCCCCTCACCTCGATTGCCGCTTTGCGCTCAGCCCATTGGAACCCGCCGGGCCCCGGCTTTTACCGCCTGACCATCCTCGACGCCCTGGGCCAGCACGTCACGACCCGCGTGCGCATCATCAGCCCCTCATCGGGTTAATCCTGGCCCGCGGCGCGGGCGGAGAAAGTCACTGGCCCGCGGCGCGGGCGGAGAAAGTCACTGGCCCGCGGCGCGGGCGGAGAAAGTCACTGGCCCGCGGC
>NCAP01000009.1 GCA_002255495.1 Rhodospirillales bacterium 20-60-12
CTCGCCAAAATATAAGCTAGAGCGTTTCCGATTGATCGGAAAACGCTCTAGCTTCAGGTCGGGTCACTCGACCCGACCTGAAGCCATGAAATCGATCGATAAAACATGCCTAGAGCGGGTGCGTGATAACGCATCACGCATCATGCTCTAGCTTCGTGGCGTCCAAATCTGGCACCACCCGGCCGGGGAGATAGGGCCGGCGACGAGTTTGCAGCGGGCGTGCGCGGCGCCTTGTGCCGGTAGAATGAATAACGCGCAATTGGCACATACTTTTCCCTTGTCGCTCGGGATATCCCGATACCCCACCGAGGCTTTCGACAATGCCGCCGCCTGTGCCTGGGGCATGGCGGCAACGCATAAGGCAGCCCCGCTGAGGCAAGCGGCCAGATGGAGAAGCCCGCGCCGTGAGCCGGCAGGGCCGGCGGTTTTGCTCGTCTCGTTCATATGATCTATCCTTAGCCCCATATCGCCCAAAGCGAGTTCAGTAATTTGGCGTAACAAACGCGATATGCGCGTTCAATGTCGTGCCATCGGCAATCGGCCCGTTGATGGCCACCCCGGCGACATGCGGCCCGTTGAGGATATCCTGCAGGCCGAGCGTCACCTTATGGGTCTGCCCGTCCAACGTCACGTCACCGATAATATGCTGGCCATCATCCGCGCAGGCGCCAGCCAGATGGATCGGCGTGGCACTTGCACCGCTCTCAACCGGCAGGAACCGCGCATCGATCATGCAATTGCGCCGGTTATGCGAAAAGGTGAGGTGCCCGGCAATCTGTTCGAGCTTGCTGCGCCCCGATGATTGCACGAGGCTCGCCTTGGTGGTGCCATCATCGAGCCCGATCTCATCATCGCTGGTCGCCCGCCAGGCCGCGACCTCGGCGGCGGTCGCGTCCGCATTGTTCCGACCCTCCGGCTGATCACCCCATGCGCTGCGAATATAATTCGTCACGGCTGCAATTTGCGTGTTGGTCAATGTCTGGCCGAATGCCGGCATGGATGATTGATCGGGATGCCAGGGCTGGAAACCACCCAACACCATGCTCACCACATTGATCGGCTGGCCTTCCCACAAAGCCTGATTATGCGCCAAATTGGGGAAATTCCGCGCGACCCCCTGCCCTGACGCTTCATGGCAGCGGGCGCAATAACTCGCATAGACCGCCTGCCCCAGTTTCGGTGAGGCCGCATGATCCGCAGGCGGCGGCGGGGTGCGCTGCGGCTTTGTCGCGGTTTGCAAATAGGCTGCAATATCCTGCACATCCCCGACCGGCAGGCGACTTAAACTATCATCGACCACTTCCTTCATCGGCCCGAAGGCGGCACCTTTTTGCAAATCGCCGTCATCATGCAGATAAGTCACCAGAGACGCTTCATCCCACGCGCCCACGCCGTATTGTTTCGACGAAGAAATGTTAGGCGCGAACCAGCTCTGCGACACGATATGCCCGCCGGCCAGATAATGCGCGGGCTCGGTCGCCATGGCGATGTTGCGCGGCGTGTGACAGGCCGAACAATGCTCGAGCGCCTGCACCAAATAAGCGCCATGGCGCACCGCAGGGCTCCAGCCGGGTTGATATTGCACCGGCTTGGGATTGAAAAACACCAAGCGCCAGGCGAGCAATCCGGCCCGCACATCGAAGGGAAAATCCATCTGGCTCGGCCGATCCGGGTTTTGCGCGGGCTGCAAACTATCCAGATAAGCCTTGATCGCCATCACATCGCCATGGCTGAGTTTCGAGTATGACGTGTAAGGCATGACGGGATAGAGATATTTCGGAAACACGAGCAAAGAGCGCCCGGGCCCGATGCCTTGATGCAAGGCGGCCCAGAATTGCTGATCGGTCCAGTTGCCGATGCCAAAGCGCTTACTCGGGGTGATATTGGGCGAAAACACCGCGCCAAATGGCGTCTCCACCGCTTGCCCTCCGGCGAAAGCCTGACCCCCCGGCACCGTATGGCAAGGCATGCAATCACCGGCGACCGTCAAATATCGGCCGCGCGCGATCAGAGCGGCCTGCGCGGGATCGCTCGGTGCATGCGCTGGTTCAGGAATAATCATGCCGCTCATGCCCGGCGCGGGGTCGGCCGCAATCACTGGCGCGATCGCCGTCTCATGGCCTAAATCACTGGCGCTGAACGCCACCCTGGCGGCGAACACGCTCATTCCGCCCAACGTTAAAGCCGCGATTGCAGCAATAATTCCGCGCTTGGAAGCTGATTTTGAACCCGATTGATCGCCGCGTCGTTCTGCCATGTTCCCACCTCATCGGTGTAGAAATGACTGCCGCGCCACAATTTCAAGAAACCTGTCGGGATTGTAATATAAGACATGATCGCTGACCGACATAAACAGGGCAATCCGCACGGTTCAGATATCAGCGTTCGAGAGATGCCCGAGCCGGCCAGCATCAATGATCGAAATCGCATGATGAGCGCCGATATCGATCAGGTTCTGCCGTTTCAAACTGGTCAAAGCGCGTGACACGGTCTCGATCGTCAAACCGAGATAATCGGCCAGATCAGCCCTGCTCATCGGCAGATCGAGCGCGCCGGACGCCGAAGCCACACAACCCTCGCGATGACTCCACGCCACCAGGAACGAGGCAATCCGTTCGATTGCGGTTTTCCGTCCGAGCAACAGCATCTGGTCCTGGGCGACGACCAATTCATGCGAGGCAATGGCGAGCAATTGCCTCTCGAGGGCGGGAAACCGACTGAACACGGCGCGCAGCTCCCGCCGGTCGAACCGACATAATTTTACATCCTCCAGCGCCTCGGCGGTAAAGACGTAATGGTCATGCGCGGCCAGACCGACAAAATCACCGACACCGACAAAGCCTGTGATCTGCCGCCTGCCATCGGCCAGGTCCTTGTAGAGTTTGCAGGTGCCGTGATTGATATTGTAAAAATATCGCGCGTCATCGCCTTCGACGATGAATGTCTCGCTTCTGGAAAAACTCTGGCTCCGCGCGACACTGGCCAGAAAATGCAAATCCTCGTCGTCCAGAGCCGCACACAGCCCAATATGTCGCGCTTCGCACCCGGCGCAGAGACCTGGCATAATGGCGTCCATCAAATTGATCGATGTGCGCCGAGGAGCCTGTTCGTTCACCACAACCAACGATAAGTCTCTCCGCCCGACAGGCATGAAACACTACGCTCTGCATGATCAGAGTGCAATCATCGCCTCTCGTCGCCGTTCGGTTCAGCCCGAGATCGCCGGCCACGCAACCACCGGCCGATGCGCGCACGGCCGAAAGCAGGATGCGATACCAAAACCAATGCCCAAAGCGAGCAAAGCCAGAGCGCTGACGCCATCGCCGATCGCCATGGCGTAGATTGCCCGCGGCACAGCCTCACTCAGCCATCCCGCTTGTGCGCCAATGTGACAGACCGCAGCAGCAGCGGTCAGAGACGCGCAGACAATAGTTCCCGTAGTCGCCATTTCCATTGAAATGGCGAAGCCTTCGTTCAGACGTGACATGATGAATTTCCTGGTTGCGGGTTTACCGGTCGAGGTCGCGGAAGCGACGCCGTAGGTCGAATTCGCTGGAGGTTACTTCGCTCTCCAGCCGGGCCAGTCTTTCTTCGAGCATGATGAAAACCGAGCGTAATTTGGCGAAACGGGCAGCCCTCGCCTCAGATCCCGGCGGTGGTGGGAAGTGACCATAACCGGCGCCATCGGAGCCATTCGTTCGATCGAAAAATCGCCGCTGCCAACGGCGTGTGCGCTTCTCGTAGCGGATGCTGAAGGCGAGATAAACCAGCCCCGCCGGCCATGGATGCCAGACGAATAAGCCAATGGCCGCAACCCGCCAGAGCATAACCGGCGTGCTGGTGCGCGCAGCACAATCGGCACACACGCCTGATATCCAGGGCCGCGCCGTCCCGTCACGGGGGATATGATTCATCTCAAGCCTCGGATAATAAATCATGTCAGAGATTCCTTGCACTTTGATCGATTGCCGACTCGACGCGCCCGCGCCAACCCGGCGCCTCAGCATCGAGCACTGATTCCAGCGATATGATCCGCGTCTCCATCCGTCGGGCGATGGCCGTCAATTCATCGAATGCCCGGCTTTCCTCGGCGGAGAGCGCATTGTTGCGCCGGTTGCGATCGCGGTAGTGGAAAATGATCCACAACGGCGCAACGACCGTCAGGAAAATGGTGCCGAGCGGCACGAGTATGTCGGTCATCGCTCACGCTCCCTGCAACTTGGCTTTCAACGCTGCGAGTTCCGCCTCGACACCTTCATCGGCTTCGAGGTTGGCAAAATCCTCCGCCAGCGAACGACCCTGACCCGCATTGCGCCCCAGCCCAATGGCCTCGGCCCTGCCCTCCATGACATCGACATGCCGCTCCATCTGCTCGAAGCGCGCAAACGCATCGGTCATGCGCTGATCATGCAGGCTGGTCTGTAGTTTCAGTTTCGTGCCGGCACTGCGGCTGCGGCTGACCAGAGCGGCCTGGCGGCGTTTCGCGTCATCGAGCTTGGCCTGTAACTTGGCAATATTCTCACTTTGCTCGGCGAGGGCCGCACTCAGCGATTCTATATGGCGCTGAGCCGCCTCACTATCGCTCTGCAATCGTGCTTTCGCCTGCAACGCGCCTTTGGCCAAATCATCGCGGCCACGGCTCAACGCGAATTCAGCCTTGCGCTGCCATTCGGCCTGATCAGCCTCGATCGTGATCAATGAGCGTTCAGCCCGCTTGCGTTCGGCAATCATGCCGACGCTCGCCGAACGCACCTCAACCAGCGTGTCCTCCATTTCCTGAATGACCAGCCTGATCAATTTCTCGGGGTCCTCCGCACGATCGAGCAGAGCGTTCAGATTCGAATTCATGATATCTGTCAGACGGGAGAATATACCCATGGTCGGCTCCTGGTTGGCGTCACGATGTCCTGGACAATGCTCTGCATCGATCGTGCCAAGATTTCGCAGAGCCCCAAGCCCTTGATTTCTCTCGTATTTGCCAAATGACCCAATAAAAATTATGGAAAAATTACCGATTATCAGTAATTATCCACACTATATGGTAAATATCACAAATGATCCGCCTACCCTGATCGGCGGGAGCCGGCGCTTCCAGGATATGCTGGCCGAAGCCTCGCGTCTGGCGGCCCTCAATCGGCCGGTGCTGATCATCGGCGAGCGCGGCACCGGCAAGGAATTGGTCGCAAGCCGCCTCGCCTTGCTCTCGGAACGCTGGAACCGGCCGTTTCTGCGGCTGAATTGTGCGGCTTTGTCACCGAGCCTGCTGGATGCGGAATTATTCGGCTATGAGGCGGGCGCATTCACCGGTGCCGCCCGCCGCCGGCCGGGCCGGTTCGAAATCGCCGATGGCGGGACGATTTTTCTCGATGAAATCGCCAATGCGTCGCGCGAAGTGCAGGAAAAATTACTCCGGGTGATCGAATATGGCACGTTCGAGCGTGTCGGCGGCACTGAGACGATCCAGAGCGATGTCCGCATCCTGGCCGCCACCAACGAGGATTTGCGCGCCAATGTGAGCGCCGGCCGGTTCCGCGCCGACCTGCTCGACCGGCTCGCCTTCGACGTGATTTTGCTGCCGGCCTTGCGTGAACGGCTCGAGGATATCGACATTCTCGCCCAGCATTTCGCCCGGCAGATGGCCAATGAACTCAAACGCCCGAGCTTCCCGGGTTTTGCCCCCGCAGCACTGGCCCAGCTGCGCGCCCATTCTTGGCCGGGAAATGTCCGCGAGCTGAAAAATATCGTCGAACGCAGCGTCGCCCGCATGACCGATCAGGGGGCGCTGCTGGATCAGATGATGATGGACCCGTTTGCCGATTTCTCCGCAGCCTGTGCCCCACGAGCGCCATCACCCGCGCCACCGCCGCCTGCCCTCTCGGTCGGCACGGAGTCGGACGGCTTTCACCAACAGACCGCAGCCTACGAGGCCCAACTCCTGCAGGCAGCCCTGCAGGCCCATAAATTCAACCAACGCCGGGCGGCCGACGCGCTGGGATTGAGCTATGACCAGCTCCGCCATCTGCTCCGCCGCCATAAAATCGGCGGCCGGAGCATCTAGATCAGTATCGCTTTGTGCCGGGCTGCGCGAATTACTGAGCGAGCTGCGTATCAAGCTGACCGCGGCGGCTCTGCCACAAACCGACGAAATCGATCGGCCCGAGCATCACCGGCGGGAACCCGCCATCGCGCGTGACGTCCGCGAGAATATTGCGGGCAAAGGGGAATAGCAGGCGCGGGCATTCCACCAGAAGCACTGGTTCAAGCTGGTTTTCGGGCACACCTGTGAGCGTGAAAATACCGGCATAAGACAAATCAGCGATGAACACGGTCATCGGTTTGTCCTCGGCGGCGGGCTCAGTCGCGCCATTGGTCGCCGCCGGCGGCAAAGTCGCCTCGGCGCGGGTGGCCAAAGTCACTTCGAACACGTTCTGGCCTTCCTGCAAGCGGCGGACCTGAACATCGAGATTGATATTCACTTGCGGCGCCGAACGCAGAACCGTGTAAATCGCGGGAGCATTCGGCACTTCGAACGACAAATCCTTGGTATATTGAATATTCAAGACCAAAGGCGGCTGCTGGGCTGGTGTCTCGGACATGGAAATCTCCCTCACTACAAACTGCGGGCTCGCCTAGCATGAGCCTCGGTTTCTTGCCAGCGCAGCCGGGCCATCTCGCCCCACCCCCGATCGAACCGCCCGCTTGCATCACCGCGCCGGCGGTATAAAGCTGTCCCTGAGGTGATTACATGACAGCACGCATATTCATCGACGGTCAGGCCGGCACAACAGGGCTGAGCATCGCCACCCGCCTGCGCGCCATACCGGGCACCGAAATCCTCACTTTGCCCGACCAGGACCGCAAGAACGATGATGCCCGCACTGCCATCATGGCCAAAGCCGACCTGGTGGTCCTCTGCCTGCCGGACGACGCTGCGCGCCAAGCCGTCGCTCTGGCTGAACGCCTGGGCACCGCCGCGCCGAAACTGCTCGACGCCAGCACCGCCCACCGGCTCGCACCGGGTTGGGTGTATGGCTTTGCCGAACTGACCCGCGACCAACCGGCCCGCATTGGCAAGGCGCAGCGCGTCGCCAATCCCGGTTGCTACGCCACCGGTGCCATTGCGTTGCTCCGCCCATTGACCGAAGCCGGGCTGTTACAAGCCGATCAGAACATCAGCATCAATGCCGTCTCGGGTTATTCGGGCGGCGGCAAATCGATGATCGCTGATCATGAAACGAGCCATGGCCCGGCCTTCGAGCTGTATGGGCTGGGCCATGGCCATAAGCATATTCCCGAAATCAGGCATTATGCCGGCCTCACCACTGCGCCGCTTTTCATCCCCTCCGTCGGCCATTTTCGCCAGGGCATGCTGGTCTCCATCCCGCTCTTTCTGCACGACCTGCCGGGCAAACCCCGGGGTGCGGATATCGAGGCCGCGTTCGACCGGCATTATGCCGGCAGCCATCTGGTCCGCCGCCGGCCGATGCCGGCCGACTTCCGGCTCGACCCGCAAAGCCTGAACGACACTGACAGGATGGAGATTTTCGTGCACGCCGATGACCAGAGCGGCCGCGCCATCCTGATCGCCCGGCTCGATAATCTCGGCAAAGGTGCGGCCGGCGCGGCCGTGCAGAATTTGCTGTTGCAACTCTCATTGCAGCCCGCCATGGAGGCCCTTGATGCCTGACACGATGCCCGAACCCCTGGCACCACGCCTGACCAGCGGCGGCATGATCTACGAACTCGATGGCTTGCGGCCGGTCATCGACCAGGCAGCCTGGGTCGCGCCCACCGCCGTTCTCATCGGCGCAGTAACACTCGCCGCCGGCGCAAATATCTGGTTCGGCTGCGTGCTGCGCGCCGACACCAATCCTATCAAAATCGGCGCCCGCTCAAACATCCAGGACGGCACGATCATTCATGTCAACCACGCTGAATTCGCCACTGATATCGGCGATGACGTCACCGTGGGCCACGCCGCGATCATCCATGCCTGCACACTGAAAAACCGCGCCTTTGTCGGCATGGGTGCGACCATTATGGATGGCGCTGTGATCGAGGAGGGCGGCATGCTTGGCGCAGGCGCGCTTCTGCCACCCGGCAAGCGTATCGGCCCGAACGAATTATGGTTGGGCTCACCGGCCAAGCTGGCCCGCGTGATGACCGCGCCGGAACGCGCCATGCATGACCTCACGGTGCCGCATTATGTCGAATTATCCAACCGCTTCCGGCGCGGCTTGAAAGCGGTCTGAGCCGAACCAACTGTCCACCATGAAAATTATCGGCCCCTGCCTGATCAGTCTACTTCTGGCCGGATGCGCGCTGGAAACGCCGCCACCCAGCACCGGCTATCTGCCCGCCAGCGCCTTTGCGACAATTGCCGCAGGCGAAGACTCACCGATGGCCGCCATCAACGACGCCACCTATGTTTTTGCCCATCCCGCCTCGATCCAGGGGCAACCCGCCCAGGCAGCCCTCGCCATTGCCTCGCTCGACGCCATGGCCGGCCAATTCAGCACTGTGCCACGCTGGTCGAACATGAGCAGCATCGCCAAACTGCAAATGCTGCAAGCCCGCCACGATGTCCGCGCTTTGCTGGGCATCCGCCCCGGCACACAATCCCAGACCGTCGTCGATTGCTTCAGCCAACTCGCAGCCTTGCTCGGCGCCGGCAATCAACAAGCAGCACTCAACCTGCTGGCGTCACCCTTCTTCATGAACCCGCCCGCACAGACTTTGGCCACACTCACCAACATGCCCTATGTCGCCAGTGCGAATATCGCCACCCAACATGCCAGCCAGTTCCTCTACCCGGGCGGCGGCACCAGCAATACCGGGATGTTCAACTAGATCGATATGCATTTAGTTTGAATCGCAAGACTCAATTTAAAGCTATGAAATTGATCGGAAAATAAGCTTAGGACGCGTCGTTGTGAAACGATAGCACTCCCGATCAATATAGCTTTAGTTTGAATCGGAAGACTCAACTTAAAGCTATGAAATTGATCGGAAAATAAGCTTAGGGCGCGTCGTTGTGAAACGATAGCGCCCTAAACGTCATGCAGCCGTCTCAGGCTTCGGCGCCGGCGGTGAGATCGATATCCTGACGGACATCGCGAATCGTCTCCAGCAGCGTAACGGCCGCCCGTTGCATGACAGTCAGCGACATGCTGGGCGCACCGGCGTGGCCCGCTGCCATTTCGGGCAAATAGGGCACATGAATGAAGCCGCAGCGAATGCCGGGGAACCGTGTCGAAGCGAGGTGCCGGATGAGATAAAAATGCGCATTGCACACAAAAGTTCCCGCTGATTGCGAGACGGTGACAGGTATGCCGATTTCACGCAGGCCGATCAGCATGGCCTTGATCGGCACGGTGCTGAAATAGGCGGCCGGGCCATGGGGCACGACCGGTTTGTCGACCGGCCTGGATCCTGCATTGTCGGGAATACGCGCATCGATGACATTGATCGCGACCCGTTCGATACTGATCGCCGGACGCCCGCCCGCGAGCCCAAAACCGAGCACCACTTGCGGTTTTACCCGGCTGATCGTGCGTTCGAGCAGAACTGGTATTTCATCGAACGAGACGGGCAGCGCAAGCGTCGAGATGCTCAAGCCGGCGATCGTGAGGTTCGCCAACGCAGGCATCAGCATGGCCGAAGGGTTGACGCTCTCACCGCCGAATGGTTCGAACCCGGTAATCAAAACACGCATGTGGGTTGTCCTGAGTGGCGGAGGGTGGCGAGGGACTGCACAGCGATCTACCGGCCTCCACCGATTCGATCGGCTGGATTGTACGGCGTTTCAATCATCGCTGTCATCGGGTATAAAGCGCATGGCTTCGCACCGATAAGACATGATGATGGTGATCCATTGTAAGTCGAACATGCGCGCATGGCGGTGCGCAGCGCATAACTCGGATTGCTCGGCGACCGGTTTCAAATGATCGATCTCAAACCGGCATTGCGCCTGCATCAGATCGCCGGGCAATTGGCACGATATGACAAACAACGCTCACCACGCCAGCATGATTTGGGCTTCTTGGCACAGAAACTGTTCGTGGATTGATATCTGCATCACTTGATACATATCTCAAACGGTGTCGGCAGTCGGCACCGGAAGGATGATCATTATGAATCCGATTACCGTTTTTATCGCGCTTGTTCTGGCTTTCATCGGCCTTGGACTCTCCGCAGCACTCACCCCGTTGATCGGCGGGATATTTATTCTGCTTGCCGTCATCGTGCTGTTTTCCCTCAAAATGGCCAAAAGCTGGGAGCGTTTCGTCATCCTGCGCGCCGGCCGATTCCACGGCGTGAAAGGACCCGGCCTGTTTGCCATCGTCCCTGTCCTGGACAGCGTGACAGCCGTGATTGACGAACGGATTCAGACCACCGGCTTCAACGCCGAACAGGCGCTGACGCGCGATACGGTGCCGGTCAATGTCGATGCGATCATTTTCTGGAACGTCAACGACGCCGCGAAAGCCGCTTTGAAAATCACCAATTACCGGCAGGCGATCGACCGCGTGGCACAAACATCGCTGCGCGAGATGATCGGCTCGTCAATGCTCGCGACCCTGCTGTCCGAACGCCAGGAGGCCGATGAAAAACTACGCGTTCAAATCGGCTCCAAAACCGCCGAATGGGGCATTACCATCCGTGCCGTCGAAATCCGCGATGTCGCCATTCCGGTGGGCTTGCAGGATGCCATGTCACGCCAGGCGCAGGCCGAACGCGAACGCCAGGCGCGGGTGATTCTGGGCTCGGCGGAGGCCGAAATTGCCGAGAAATTCGTCGAGGCCGCCAAGCTTTACGGCGACCATCCGGCAGCGTTGCAGCTGCGCGCCATGAACATCATTTACGAAACGACCAAGGAGCGGGGTGCGACCATTCTCATCCCGACCAGCATGGTCGATGCGATGAACCCTCCCACCGCATTGGCGGTTGCCGCATTTGCAGCATCGCCGAACGCGCCGACATAACGCGCCCGCTTATTTCGAGCCGAAGCCGAGAAACCCCGCCTGCGGGTCAGGTGTTCCGGGTGTTGCCGCAATCGGTGCGCGCACCGGCGAGGTCGGCATAGCCGGCCGATAGGGCGCTGCATGACGCGTGAGTTTCGCTGGGCCTGCCGCCGCCTGGGTGATTTTGGCGGTATTGCCGGCGAGACCCGCAACCGGCGCCGGCTGATCGGCACCACGTTCGGACAAAAGCAGGAATGTGATGGCGCTGTGATTCAGATCGATCGACAAATCAAGCGGCGTTTCACCCAGAGCATTGCGGGCATTCAGGTCCGCCCCGCGGCCGATGGCAACGCGCGCCGCGCCATAATCGCCCTGATTGATCGCCAGAAACAGGGCTTTGGTCGGGTCCTGGGTATCGATGCTCGCCGTGGAGGATGAGTCAGAGGCATCAGGCACGGCACCGGGCAAGGCCGGTGGCGGCGCAGGCGTATCATCCGTCGGGCGGGCCGCCGATGCGGTGCCGACCGGCCCAATGCCACCGCCCGGCATTTGCGCGCATGAAGGTTGCGCCGACAACAATAGCGGCGCGGTCATCAGGAGAGCAGCAAGCCAGGGCAGACGCACCATGTTCTTCATATCATCCCGCTTACACGATCAACGGTTCAGCCACCAGAACCCAGCATTGAGATAGCTCGCGAACCCGACCCACAGCAAATAAGGCAGCATCAGCCAGGCCGCGAGCCGATCGACCCGGGCGAAGCGGAGGATCGTCAAGGCGATCAGGCCGAACATCACCCCAATGATCAGCAAAGCCGCCCCAGGCCAATGCAGGCCGAAAAATACCGGCACCCACAGCGCGTTCACCGCCAGTTGCGCGGCCCAGAAACCGAGGGCGCCGGTGAATGGCGCGCGCCAGACCCGCCAGGCGGCAACCCCCATCATCAGATACAGCACGGACCAGACCGGACCGAACACATAATTAGGCGGTGTCAGAGGCGGGCGGAGGAGCGACAAATACCAGCCATGGAGATTGCCCGCGGTCAGTGCGCCATTGGCACTGCCGACCAGCAGGCACAGCAGCATGAACCCTGCCAAAGCAAGATATTGCTGGCCCGAACCCGGGCCTCGGCGGTCGATCGTATAACGCGGATGCTTGAAGGCACGGCCCCCCTTTGCGCCGTTATAGCTGAACGGCGCTCGGGGACAAAATTCGCGCGCGCGCGATCAGCCAGCCCAATGGCCCCGAACCCAGCCGCCATAAGGGCCGTAATGGCCCGGCACCCAAACGGCCGCCGCGAACGGCCGAGCCGGATAGACCACGCACCCGCCCAACGGCACGGCCATGCCCAAAACCAAAACCAGCGCCAAAATTCGACCAATCATACCATCACCTCGTGGAAATACGCGTTACAATTGCTCGCTTCTAAACCGAACGCCGCTTACGATGGGGTTTCGGATTGTAACAATGAATGATCGGCGCTGCGGCTGGCCAAAGCCGCATTGATCACCGCCAAAGCATCTGCACCGGCACTCAAGGCGGCTTGTTCGAGGCTGCGATAGGATGCCAGAATATCAACGCCTAGTGTGGTCAGGCGCGCCCCGCCGCCGCCCGTGCCGCCCTTGGCCGCCTCCACCAGTGGAGTGCGGAACGCATGGTTCAAATCCTCGGTCAGTTGCCAGGCGCGTTTGTAACTCATGCGCATGCGCCGGCCCGCCGCCGCGATCGATCCCGTCTCCTGGATGAATTGCAGCAAATCCGCCCGCCCCGGCCCCATGGCAATACCGCCATCCAGAACCAGCCTGATGCGCAATCCCAGCCGATCGGTGTGCATTGGTTTGACCATGATCCCAGCAAACCACGCTTCTGGTCGCTTGACGATATTGCTGTCCAGCGATATCGCTAAAAAAACATATCGGTGGAATGACAAAATGAAAATGCGCATAGTCTCGGCTGTTCTGATCGCGGCTCTTGCTGCCGCACCGCTGGCCGCTCATGCCGACGGTAAAATGACCGTCGCGTACGCCGGGTCGATGGGTGTTGTGATGGATCACGGGCTCGGGCCCTCCTTCACCAAACAGACAGGTGTGGCATATCAGGGCATCGGCCAGGGCGCATTGGCCCTCGCGCATTTGCTGGCGGCCGGCACCATGCATGCCGACGTGTTCGTATCGATCACGCCGGGTCCGGTGAAAATTCTGGAGAAAGCCGGACTCGTGACCGATGCGGTGCCGATTGCCAGCACCGCCATGGTTATTGCCTATTCGCCAAAATCCAGCTTCGCCGCACAACTGGCCGAAGCCGCCGCCGGTAAGCGCGCCTGGTATAAAGTGCTGGAGGAGAAAAATTTCCGCTTCGGCCGCACCGATCCGGCAACCGACCCGCAAGGGCAAAATATTCTTTTCACCTTCCAACTCGCCGAGACCTATTATCATCAGCCGGGCCTGTCCGCGCGGATTTTGGGCCCGTCCGTCAATCCCGCCCAGATATTCGCTGAGCCGGCCATGCTGGCCGACCTCGATGACGGCCAGCTCGATGCGACATCGGGCTATGAAAGTGCGGTGAAATCACTGCATCTGCCGTTCATCCGGCTGCCCGATCAGATCAATTTGAGCAACCCCGCGATGGCGGCGCAATGGTACAGCAAAGCCGCCGTGACCCTGACCATCAAAGGCCAGACCAAGATTGTGCATACCCAGCCTTTGGTGTTCTATGCCGCGGTGCTGAAAAACGCCCAGAACCCGCAAGCTGCCGCTGAATTCGTGAAATTGCTGACCAGCCCCCAAGGTCAGAAAATTCTCCATGATGATGGCTATAGCGCACCCAAGGGCGGCAATATCTGAATGCTGCGCCGGGTTCTGCCCGCTTTGGTGCTGCTGTTTTTGGCAGCACCCTTCGCCGCCCTGATCACCGCGACCGACTGGCGGCATTTCACCCTGCAGACCGGCGATGGCACCGCAATCGTGACATCGCTGATCGCGGCCATATTGGCTTTAATGATCATCGCCGCCATCGGCACGCCGGTTGCCGCCGCCATGGCACGCGCGCAGGGCCGGCGGCGCATCGTCGCCGAAATTCTGGTGCTTCTGCCGTTGCTGACGCCACCTCTGGCATTGGGTATCCTGCTGGCGATCTTCTACGGCCCAATCGGCCCGATCGCGGGTGTGCTGCAGCATCTGGGTCTGGTGCTCAGCAATAATCGGGCGGCCTTCATGCTGGCGACGATTTATGCCGCCTTGCCGACCTATATCATCGCAGCACGCGCGGCATTGGCCGAGGTGCCGGCGAGCCTGACCGACGTCGCTTGCACGCTGGGCCAGTCTCCGGCGCAGATTTTTCGCCGCGTCACCCTGCCGCTCGCCCGCAAAGGGCTCGCCGCCGCTTTGTCTCTGGCCTGGATCAGGGCGATCGGTGAATTCGGCATTTTGCTGGTCATTGCCTATTTCCCACAGGGCATGACGGTCAAGTTATGGGTGAATTTGCAGGAATCCGGGGTCGCTGCGGTGTATCCGCTGCTGTGGATTTTTCTCCTGCTGGCTTTGCCCTTACCACTCTGGCTTGGCAGTGCAACCCGGCGTAATCGGGTTATGTGACACTCGATATTGATCTGACCATTCCCGCACCGATCGCGCTGCACGCCCAATTCAGCATTCGCGGCTTCACCGCTCTGCTGGGCCGGTCCGGTGCCGGAAAAAGCACATTGCTGCGCGCGTTGGCGGGGCTGATTCCGGCCAGCGGCACGCCCTTCGCAGGTGTGCCGGCCGAAGCCCGCCGGGTTGGGTATCTGCCGCAAGGGGCCGCTTTATTTCCCCATCTGACCGCCTTACAAAACGCTGCCTTCGCGCTGCGTGGCCCGGCCCGGCTGATCCAGGCGCAAAGCCTTCTCGATAGCTTGGGCGTCGGCGCCCTGGCTGCCCAGAATGCGGCCAGCCTGTCGGGCGGGGAGGCCCAGCGCGTCGCACTCGCCCGCGCATTGGCCAGCAACCCGCTTTTGCTGTTGCTCGACGAACCCAGCGCCGCGCTGGATGCACCCGCGCGCGACCGGGTGATCGGTGAGCTGATCAGCGAGATCGGCAAGCGCGGCATTCCCGCTTTGGCCAGCACCCATGATGCCGCGATGGCCGGCATGGCCGACTGGCTGGTGGTGCTGGCCGATGGGCATATTGCCCAGCAAGGCGTGCCGCGCGACCTGTTCGATCATCCTGCCACGCGCGACGTCGCCGCTCTGGTCGGGTTCACCAATTTCATCCCCGGCCAGGTGATCGGCCGCGACGAGGCGGGGCTGATCATCAAAGCCGGCAGCGTGGTTCTGCGGGTCAGCGGTCATTACGACTACCCGCCGGGTGCACTACTCCTTTTGACGATCCGAGCGGACGATCTGACGCTCGATGGATCAATGCAAAACCTGCTCAGCGGCATCGTCACGTCGGTCTTGCAGCATGGCAGTTTCGTCCGCCTCACCATCCGCAGCACCAGCGGCATCGATCTCGACATGCTGGTCACCTACCGCACCGGCGGTGCGTGCAAGACCGGCGAGCATGTGACCACGCATCTGCCGCCGGACCGGATACGGATCGTCGCTTAGATCAATATTGGCTTAGATGGTGTCACTTGACTCCAGCTAAACCAATGAAGTTGATCGGAAAAAAATTTGCGCGCTAACATGAAGCTAGAGTGTTTCTCATGAGATGAAAAACACTCTAGGAGCGTTTTCCGATCAATCGGAAACGCTCTAGCTTATATTTTTGGCGAGCAACTTTATCCGATCAGGTTGAATCTACGATTCAACCTGATCGGATGTTGCTCTAGGTCTGATCGCCGTTGGTCATGCCGCCCCGATTACGGCGGAGGCATGGCAGTGCTGGTTGGTGGCTTGGTGAGATATTGCAAAAACCCGCTGCCCGGCGTGAGAACCAAATTGGTATTGGCGCCTGCGAGCCCATGGCGGTAAGCCTGCAAGGTGCGCCAGATGCGATAAAAATTCGGGTCCTGCGAGAAGGATTTGGCATAAATATCAATCGCTTTGGCTTCACCCTGACCTTCCAAAGCAGAGGCTTTGGCTTTCGCTTGCGCGACCAGAACAGTCACGGTCTTGTCGGCGTCGGCGTGAATTTTCTGGCTCTCCTCAGCCCCGTCCGCACGGGCCAGTGCTGCAATTCTCTCACGCCCGGCCTGCATGCGTTTCAATACGGCGTCAGTGTTCTCAGCCGGCAAATCAGCCCGCCTGATCCGCACATCGACCACTTTGATGCCAAAACCAGCCATCTGGCGGTTCGCCTCATCACGAATTTGCGCCATGATCGGGTCGCGGTCGCGTGACAGCAGATCAGCCAGCGGAATATCACCCAGAACCTGCCTCAGCGCGGAGGACACCACCGCATCGAGCCGGCCGCGAATGCCCGATTCCGTGCCACCGATCGACTGGTAATATTTCAGCGGACTGGTGATTCGAAAACGTGCAAAACTATCAACGATCAAACGCCGCTGATCGCCCAATATCACTTCCTCACCAGGTAAGGTCGCATCAAGAAGCCGTTTGTCGAACATGATCGCGGTTTGAATGAACGGCAATTTCGCATAGAGCCCGGGTTTATCAACAACCCGCACCGGCTTGCCGAATTGCGTAATCAGCACCTGCTCGGTCGGCTCGACCGTATAAAGGGTCGAATCCAGGCCAATGACCACGAGCAGCACCACCGCGAGGGCAAATATCCATTTCGTGCTCATGGCTTTGCCCCATTTTGCAACGGCAACATCGGCAATACCGATTTCACGCTCGGATCAATGATCGTGGTGTGGGCATGCGACATGATATCCTGCATCGTTTCGATATCCAGGCGCTGCAGCGTGATATCCTTAGCCGCATCATAGGCTGCCAACACCGAGAGGAACCGGGCCGCCTGGCCTTGCGCATCGGCAATCGCCGCCTCGCGCTGCGCCTGGGCTGCCGCGATCACCTGCGCCGCCTGGCCCTTGGCGGCCGGCACCACCGTATTCTCATAGGCATGGGCTTCGTTGATGATCCGCTCGGCATCGGTGTGGGCGCGTTGCACGTCGCGGAAACTATCGATCACCTCAGGCGGCGGATCGACCTTTTGTAATTGCACTTCATCCACCTGAACGCCCGCTCCGTAACGATCGAGCACGATTTGCGTCTCACGCTGCACCGCCTGCTCGATCGACGCGCGCGCCGATGTCATGGCAGGCTCAATCGGCGTCCGGCCGATCACTTCGCGGATGACACTTTCAGCCACCGCTTTCACCGTCTCATCGGGGTTGCGCACGTTGAACAGGTAATCCTGAGCATTTTTGATCTGCCAGAACACCGCGACATTGATATCCACGATATTCTGGTCACCGGTCAGCATTTCGCTCTCGGCGGGAACATCCTCCCTGATCATCGAAATCGAGCCTGAATTCGGGTCTTGCTGCGGCGAGGTCGTGTAGCCGATCTCGGTACGGTTAATCCGCGTCACCGCTGGCAGCAGCACCCGGTCGATCGGCCAGGGGAGATGATAATTCAGCCCAGGGCCGGACGTGCCCACAACCGCGCCGAAGCGCAAAATCACACCCTGCTGATCCGGCTGCACGACATAAATGCCGCTCGCCAGCCACAAGGCTGCAAAAACAATCAAAGCCCCCGCCGCCAATTTCGGGCCGGCCGGCATAGCGAATCCACCACCGCCAAAAGGCGGGCGAACCGGCGGGCGCGGCCCGCCGCCTCCGCCGCCCTTGAACTGTTTCAGAAACGGTTCGAGCAATGAGTTGATGAAGGGGGGCAAACCATTATTGCCCCGATTGCCGCCATTTGAACCATTTCCCGGACCGCCATTAGGCCGATTGCCCGGAGGGGGCACCGGGCCCCAGGGATTGCCGTTATTCGTCGCCATTCAAAAATTTGCTCCCGCATCAGCCATTTGCGCTGCCGCTTAATGCGCCATATCCAGGCGTATGGACAGTGACGAATCAGCCATCCGCGCAACGCTCGCGACCTTCAAAAGCCCCTCGGGCCCCAGCCTGGCTCACTTCATCGATAGTATTCACCTCAAGGATGGGCTGGTTCAGCTCGCCCTTGCGGTCAAGCGTGAGGACGCACCACGATTCGAGGCCATGCGACGTGATATCGAAGCCGCTTTGATGCGCCTGCCCGGCATCCGCAATGTCACCGTGCTGTTCACCGCGCATAAAATGGCGGCAACCACGGCACCAGCGGCCCACTCCCACGCCCCGGCCGAATCGGGCCTGAAAAAAGACCCCTCCATGCTGCCCGAGGTCAAAACCGTCATCGCCGTCGCCTCGGGCAAAGGCGGCGTCGGTAAATCGACGATCGCTGTCAATCTCGCCATCGCATTCGCGCAATTGGGCCTGCGAACCGGCCTGCTCGACGCCGATATCTATGGCCCCTCAATGCCGCGTATGCTCGGCATCACCCGCAAACCCGACATCAGCGCCGACAAGCAGATCGTGCCGCTGCAAGCCTGGGGTCTGAAAGCCATGTCGATCGGCTTCATGGTGCCCGAGGACACCGCCATGGTCTGGCGCGGCCCGATGGTGATGGGCGCGCTGAACCAGATGCTCGGGCAAGTGGCCTGGGGACCGCTTGATATCATGATCGTCGATATGCCGCCCGGCACCGGCGATGCTCAGCTGACCATGGCGCAAAAAATCAATCTCGCCGGCGCCATCATCGTCTCAACGCCGCAGGATATCGCACTGATCGACGCCAGGCGCGGGGTGAAAATGTTCGATCAGGTGCAAGTCAAAACGCTCGGGATCATTGAGAATATGAGCTATTTCACCTGCCCGCATTGCAGCGCGCGCAGTGAAATTTTTGGCCATGGCGGCGCCCGCGCCGAGGCCGCCAAAATCGGCGCGCCGTTCCTGGGTGAAATTCCCCTGCAACTCGCCATTCGCGAAACCGGCGATGCCGGCACTCCCATCACGGCGGCGGACCCCGATAGCGAGGCCGGCCGATTATTCATCGCCATCGCCAGCCAGCTTAAAACCACACTCGGTCTCGGCTGAAGCAATGGCGGATATCGGGTTTTACCATCTCACCCGAACCACATTGGATGCCGCCTTGCCGGCTTTACTCGGCCGCACTTTGGCCGCCGGCGAACGCGCGGTGGTCCTGTGCGGCAGCGCCGAGCGGTTGGAGGCGCTGGACCAATCGCTCTGGCTCGCCGCAAACCCCGATTGGCTGCCCCATGGCACCGCGGCCATCGGCCATGCGGCGCATCAGCCGATCTGGCTGACCACCATTGACGAAGCGCCCAACGGGGCAAAATTCCTGTTTTGTGTCGATGGTGCCGCCAGCGCCCGGCTCGATGATTTCACTCGCGTGTTCGATCTGTTCGACGGCAATGACGAAACCGCCCTGGCAGCCGCCCGCGCCCGCTGGAAAGCGGCCAAACAAGCCGGGCACGGCCTGACCTACTGGCAGCAGGGCGCGCGCGGCTGGGAAAAAGCCGGGGCGTGAGGCACGGGTTGGCCGGCTATCGGCCATGTGCTACCGCCAAGCCATGGCTTTACCTTTGATTGCCGTTCTGAACGGCCCCAACCTCAATATGCTCGGTCTGCGCGAGCCTGAAATATATAGCGCGCAGACGCTCGACGACCTCGAAGCCTATTGCGCCGAGGCCGCCGAAAGCCTCGATCTGGCGATCGATTTCCGCCAGACCAACGGCGAGGGCGAACTGATTTCCTGGGTCCAGGAATGCCGCGGCCGGGCGGCGGGGCTGATTATCAACCCAGCCGGCTACACCCACACCTCGGTCGCGCTGATGGACGCCTTGCTGGCGATCGATCTGCCGGTGATCGAGGTGCATTTATCGAATATTCACCGGCGCGAATCCTTTCGCCGCCATTCTTACGCCTCCCGCGCCGCCACCGGCGTGATTTGCGGGCTAGGCTTCACCGGCTACAGGCTCGCTCTGACGGCTCTGGCCGATATTGTGGAAGTTGAACAATGAGTCTTTCCTTCGACCCCGATTCACTGCGGGCTCTGGCCAATCTGCTTACTGAAACAGGCCTGACCGAAATCGAGCTTGGCGAGGGCGATCGCACGTTACGCCTCGCACGCGGCACCATCGCCACCCCGCAAATCGCCCCTCCCCCTTATGCCGCTCCAGCGCCGGTCGCTCATCCAGCCCCGCCGGCGCCCCTTGCACCGGTCGCCATGACCGAACCCACCAGCGATGTGGCCAATAACCCGGGCACCGTGAAAAGCCCGATGGTCGGCATCGCCTATCTCTCGCCCGAACCCGGCGCCGCCCCCTTCATCAATGTTGGCCAAACCGTCGAAGCCGGCGCCACCTTGCTGCTCATCGAAGCGATGAAAACCTTCAACCAGATCAAGGCGCCGAAAGCGGGCACCGTGCAGCGCATCATGGTCAGCGCCGGGGCGCCCGTCGAGTTCGACGAACCGCTGGTCATCATCGCATAATCCGATGTTCACAAAAATCCTGATCGCCAATCGCGGCGAAATCGCCCTGCGCGTGCAACGCGCCTGCCGGGAAATGGGCATCGCCACCGTCGCCGTCCATTCCACCGCCGATGCCGACGCCATGCATGTCCGCCTGGCCGATGAAAGTGTCTGCATCGGCCCGCCCTCGGCACGTGAGTCTTACCTCAATCGCAGCGCCATCATCTCCGCCGCCCTGATCACCGGCGCCCAGGCAATTCATCCCGGCTACGGATTCCTCTCGGAAAATGCCGATTTCGCCGAAATGGTCGAAGCCCACGGCATCGCCTTTATCGGCCCCTCCCCCACCCATATCCGCATGATGGGCGATAAAATCACCGCCAAAACAACCATGCTCGCACTCGGTGTGCCGCTTGTGCCAGGATCGCCCGGCGAAGTCGAAACATTGGAAGCCGCCCGCGAAATCGCCGCCCACATCAAATACCCCGTGCTCATCAAAGCCGCCGCCGGCGGCGGCGGGCGCGGCATGAAGGTCGCCCAGGACGAAGCCGGACTCGAAGACGCCTTCCGTTTGGCGCGCGCCGAAGCACAAGCAGCCTTCGGCAATAATGCCGTCTATATCGAGAAATATCTCGACAAGCCGCGCCATATCGAACTGCAAGTGCTGGCCGATAATCACGGCCATGTGGTGCATTTCGGCGAGCGCGATTGCTCTCTGCAACGCCGCCACCAAAAACTCCTCGAAGAAGCAGGATCACCCGTCATCACCGCCGCCGCGCGCGACGCCTTGGGCAAAATCGTCACCGATGCGCTGCAGAAAATCGGCTACCGCAACGCCGGCACGCTGGAATTTCTCTACCAGGACGAACAATTCTCGTTCATCGAAATGAATACCCGCCTGCAAGTCGAACACCCGGTCACCGAAATGGTCTCCGATGTCGACCTGGTGCGCGAACAAATCCGCATCAGCGCCGGCGAAGAACTCGGCTACAGCCAATCCGATATCACCTTCCGTGGCCATGCCATCGAATGCCGGATCACCGCCGAAGACCCCGAAACCTTCGCCCCCTCACCCGGTCTCGTCAGCCTGTTCCACCCGCCCGGCGGCCTCGGCGTACGCACCGACTCCGCCATCTATGCCGGATACCGCGTGCCACCCCATTACGACTCACTCATCGCCAAACTCATCGTCCATGGCCGCAACCGCCCCGAAGCCATCGCCCGAATGCGCCGCGCACTCGACGAATTCGCCATATCCGGCATCAAAACCACCATCCCCCTGCACCGCCGAATCCTCGAAGACCCCGCCTTCATCGCCGGCACCTACACCATCCACTGGCTCGAACGCTTCGTCGCCGGTGAGGATGGGTTAAAGGACGGGGCATAAGGCCAAAGGGCTCTGCCCTTTGGAAACCTGCTCAAGGCTGAGCCTTGAGAATCCAATAATACGGCTCTGACTGAAAGGCGGCTTACCTCGCTTTCGGCATAAGTGTGCTCGGCCCCCTTTCAGTCAGAGCCATACTTAACGGGGTCCAGAGCATCATGCCCTGGTGGGGTTCGAAGGGGCGAAGCCCCTCGGCTTACGCGCCCCGTCCATCACCATACCCACCGCCACCGGGGGTTTGGATGGTGATGGCATCGCCGGCGGCGAGGGTGATTTGGGCGGTGCCGGGCAGGGTTATGGCTGTGCTGCCGTGATGGTGGGTTTGGCGGCCTGCTTGTCCGGGGCTGCCGCCATTGAGCCCGAACGGGGCGATGGTGCGGCGCGAGGCGAGGATGGTCGCTTGCATGGGTTCGAGGAAGCGGATGGTGCGGGTGGCGCCGTTACCGCCTTTTGTCTGACCTGCGCCACCTGAGCCGGCGCGGATCGAGAATTCTTCGAGCCGTACGGGGAATCGGAGTTCGAGAATTTCCGGGTCGGTCATGCGGGTATTTGTCATATGGGTATGGACGGCGGATGTGCCGTTGAAGCCGGGCCCGGCGCCTGCGCCACCGCAGATGGTTTCGTAATATTGGTATTTTTCGGTACCGAACAGGAAATTATTCATCGTGGCCTGCGAGGATGCGACAGCGCCGAGCGCGCCGAACAGCGCATTGACGGTGATTTGCGAGACTTCGGTATTGCCTGCCACCACGGCGGCTCCGGGGTGAGGGGCGAGGAAGCTGCCGGGCGGGATGATGATGGTCAGCGGGCGCAGCGCGCCGTCATTGAGCGGCATGTCGGCGGTGGCGAGACAGCGAAAGACATAGAGCACGACGGCACGGGTGACGGCCGGCGGCGCATTGAAACTATGCTTGCTTTGCGCGCCGGTGCCGGTGAAGTCGATGGTTGCGGTGCGGCTGGCGTGATCGATGGTCAGGGCGACGGCGAGTTTCGTGCCGTCATCGAGCGCGGTTTCGAAGCGGCCATTTTCGAGCCGGTCGATGACCCGCCTGGTCGCCGCTTCGGCGTTATCCATGACGTGGCTCATATAGGCGCTGACGGTGGGCCAGCCATAATGGGCGATGACGCGTTCAAGCTCAGCGATGCCGGCGGCATTGGCGGCGATTTGGGCTTTGATGTCAGCGATATTCATGTCCGGTGCGCGGGCGGGATAGCGGGCAGAGGTGAGCAAGGTGCGAAAGGCCGCCTCACGGAATTGCCCGCCATCGACGAGGAGAAAATCATCGATCACGACGCCCTCTTCGTCCAACGAGGTCGCATTGGGCGGGGTTGAGCCCGGGGTGGTGCCGCCGATATCGGCGTGGTGGCCGCGGGCGGCGAGAAAAGCGCGGATTGTGGCGCCAGCCGCATCGAAGACCGGCGTGATGACAGTGATATCGGGCAAATGCGTGCCGCCCGCATAGGGATTGTTGAGGGCTATGACATCGCCCGGTTTGAGAGTGGCGGCGCGCGAGGCGATCACGGTGCGCACGCTTTCGCCCATGGCACCCAGATGCACGGGCACATGCGGCGCGTTGGCGATGAGCTCGCCCGATGCGTTGAACAGCGCGCAGGAGAAATCCAGCCGCTCCTTCATATTCACGCTGAGCGAGGTGTTTTGCAGCACGACACCGGCCTGCTCGGCGATCGCGATGAAAAGATTATTGAATAATTCAAGCAAGATCGGATCAGCCCTGCTGACATCCGCAATCGCTTGCCGATCGCGCCCGCCCTTGCGTTCCAGGCCAAGCAGATCCTCATTGATCAGCCGCGCCTGCCAACCAGGCTCTATGATTGTGGTGGCCGTGGCGTCAAGAATGATGGCGGGTCCGGCGATGATGTCAGCGCCGCTCAGATCATCGCGCTGAAATATCGAAGCTGTCCTTGTTTGACCGCCGGTGAATAAGGCCACCTGATCGATCGGGGTGGCTTTGGGCTTATGGAAATCGGCTGCAGCGGGCGCCGGCACGGCCGCACCGGGCGCGGTTGCTTCGACGGCGACCATCTGGACCACCAAAGCGCGTTCGGGTGTGGAAAACCCGAAGCGTTTTTCATGGGCTTTGGTGAAATCGGCCTGCATGGCGGCGGCATCGGCCAGCGGCACGGGCAGGCCGGTATCGGTGCCGTCATAGCGCAGATGGATCGACGCTTTGGTGCTGATCTGATCGGGTGCCACATTCTGCTCGATCAGATCTTGCCGGGCGGCGGCGGCCAGCTCTGTCGCGATGCGGTTCAGTTCGCTGATGTGCGCGGGTTCAAGCCGAGCCTCGACACTTTGTTCACGCAACTTTGTCTGGGCGGCGAGTCCCATGCCATAGGCCGACAGCACGCCGGCAAAGCGATGGATCAGAATATGATCCATGCCCAATTCATCGGCAACCAGGCACGCATGCTGGCCGCCTGCACCACCGAAATTGACCAACGCGAAATCCTGCGGATCATGACCACGCCGGATCGAGACTTGCTTGATGGCGTTTGCCATATTCGCAATCGCGATGGTCAGGAAGCCGGCCGCCGCTTGCTGCGCGGTCGTGGCGATACCGGTCTGCGTGGAAATGTCCTGAGCCAGAGCCGTGAATTTTTCAGTGACGATCGCGATATCAAGCGGCTCGTTTGCACCGGCGCCAAAAATCGCCGGGAAATGCCCAGCCTGAAGTTTTCCAACCATGAGATTGGCATCGGTCACGGTCAAGGGTCCGCCACGGCGATAGCAGGCGGGGCCGGGCACGGCACCCGCGCTATCGGGCCCGACGCTGAATTTCGTGCCATCGAAATGCAGGATGGAGCCGCCACCGGCCGCCACCGTGTTGATGGACAGCATGGGTGCCCGCAGGCGCACGCCGGCGATTTCGGTTTCGAACTGGCGTTCAAAACCATCATCGTACAATGCCACATCGGTCGATGTGCCGCCCATGTCAAAGCCGATGATTTTGCTATGACCGGCCTCGCGGGCAATGGCGACCGCACCGACAATTCCGCCGGCCGGGCCTGAGAGAATGGCATCCTTGCCGGAGAACATCTCGGCCCGTGCCAGACCGCCATGGGACTGCATGAAATAGAGCGGTGTTGCGGGCAGCGCGCCCGCGACGCGGGCGACATAGCGGCGCAAAATCGGCGAGAGATACGCATCCGCGACGGTCGTATCGCCACGCGGAACCAGGCGGATCAGCGGACTCACCTGATGACTGATCGAGATTTGATCGAACCCGGCCTCCGCCGCAAGGGCGGCCAGACGCTGCTCGAAAGCCGGGAATTTCCAGGCGTGAATAAGGGCAATAGCGATGGCTTCGAAGCCATCGGCGCGGGCGCGGGCAAAGGCGGCACGGGCTTCATTCTCATCGAGCGGCTCAATTTCGCTGCCATCGGCGCCGACCCGCCCGGCAAGTTCGATGCAATATTCATGCAGCATATCCGGCAGCTTGATGTCGAGATCAAACAAACGGGGCCTGGTTTGATTGCCTATGCGCAGCAGATCGGCAAAGCCGCGATTGACCACCAGCACCGTGCGCGCGCCTTTGCGTTCCAGCAGCGCGTTGGTGGCGACGGTTGTGCCCATTTTCACCGCCTCGATCAGATCGGGCGGGATCGGCTCATGCGGGGCAAGACCCAGAATGCGACTAATGCCTTCGATGGCGGCATCGGGGTAAGCTTGCGGGTTTTCCGACAATAATTTCGCCGTGCGCAACCGCCCATCCGGCGCTCGCGCGACGATGTCGGTGAATGTGCCGCCACGATCGACCCAGAATTGCCATTGCGCGTTACCCATCGTCGGACCCCATAAAAATGCAAATAAATTATAGACAAATTATCGGTAACTCGTTAATGATGGTTTTGCAACAGGAGATTTCCGTAGCCATGCCGCAACGACCTGCCGCCTCCTCCGCGCCATCGTCCAGCAGGGCAACCAAGGGATCGAGAAATCCGGTGGTCTCGTCAGCACATCTGGCCGAGGGCGGGATGCCCGCTTTATCCGAAGTAGAGTTTGGCCTTAATCTTGCAGTCAATGCGTATCACCGCTGGATGGCGCGTTGCATGGCCGCGGCGGGCGCACCGAGCCTGTCAGCCCTGGAAATTCTGATCCTCCACACGGTCCGCCACCGCGACCGACCCAAACGCTTTGCCGACATCATGCTGGTGCTCGACATCGAAGAGACGCATCTGGCGACCTATGCGGTCAATAAATTACTCAAACTGAACTTGGTCGAGATCCATAAAAGCGGCAAGGAAAAACTGGTTCAGGCGAGTGCTTCAGGCATTGCGTTATGTGCCTCGTATGCCGAAGTGCGCGCGCAATTGCTGGTCGCGCCGTTCGCCACATCAAACGCGAACGAAGAACAATTATCATCCCTCGCCGCTTTGCTGCGTAGTCTGTCGGGCCATTACGGCCAGGCGGCGCGGGCGGCAGCGACTTTGTAATAACCCCCCTCAACAGGAGCAGCTTCATGAAAAGACGACATAGTACGAGTATGGCTTGCCTGGCGCTGGCATTATCCGGTTACGCTCACATGGCCTCAGCCCAGGTGAAAGTGGGCTATGTCGGCCCACTGACGGGCTCGAACGCGGCCTTCGGTGCGCAATTGCAAAACGGATTTGAACAAGCGCTCGCCGACATCAATGCGCATGGCGGCGTCAACGGCAAAAAGCTCGAAGGGATTATCCTCGATGATGCCTGCGACCCCAAGCAAGCGGTCACGGCTGCCAACCAGATGGTCACCGATGGCGTGGTGATGGTTGACGGGCATTTTTGTTCCGCCGCCACAATTCCGGCCAGCAAAGTCTATACCGAGAACGGCATCCTGCAAATCGCACCATCATCGACAGCGCCGCAATATACCGATGGCGGATCATGGAACACTTTCCGTGTCTGCGGGCGCGACGACGCGCAAGGCAAATTCGCCGCTTCCTATATCGCCAAACATTTCAAGACCGATAAAATCGCCGTCATCGACGATAACTCAACCTACGGCAAAGGCATTGCCGATCAGGTGCGGATCAATCTGAAAAAAGACGGCGTACCGGTGACCTTCACCTCCTCCTACACCGCCGGCGAGAAAGACTACGCCGCCCTGATCAGCCGGCTGAAACTGCAAAATATCGACCTTGTTTATATCGGCGGCTATTACAGCGATGCGGCCTTGATGATGCGCGAAGCCGTGGCACAAGGGTTTCACCCGCAATGGTTCAGTGAATCGGCCATGGCGACGAAATTACTCTGGCAGATCGCCGGCCCCGCGGCTGAGGGCATGCTCATCACTTTCCCGCCGCCGGCCGATAAAACGCCGCAGGCCGCCAATGTAGTGAAGGAATTAGAGGCGAAAAACCAGGATCCTTCGGGCTATACTTTATATGCCTATGCCGCTTTGCAGGTCTGGGCCGAAGCCGCCAACAAAGCGCACAGCACCAAGCCGCAAATCGTCGCGCGGGAATTGAAATCGGGCGGGCTGTGGAACACCGTTCTGGGCAGTTTCAGGTTCAATAAAATCGGCGATATTGTGCCCGTCAATTATGCCATTTACCGCTGGCATGATGGTGATTACAGCGTCGATACCACACCGTGAAACAGGTATTATATTTCTTGATCTGACCAAGAAACTTTGCTGATTTGATGTTTGCAGTTCAAGTCGGCAAATGCCACATCGTCATCATCGCCATGCGGTGATGACGATGCCGCCGGCAATGATCAAGCCGCCGCCTGCCAGAATACCGGGGCCGGGGCGGATGCCGAAGGCGAAGAAATTGATCGCCTGGGCCGCGAGGAAAAACAGCACGACGTAAACACCGAGCAATTTGCCGAAATCCCACGGCGGCAAATTCACCGTCACGCCATAGCTGAGCAGCACCAGACCACCGGCCAGGATCAGTCCGAGGCGCGTGAGCAATCCCGTACGGTGCAGCCCTGCCCGCACCAGCGCATCGCCACCGGCTTCGAGAAGGGCCGCCAGGAGCAAAAGAAGCGGCGTCAACTATAGCGCTCTTCCAGCCACGGATCGGCATTGTTATTATAGCCTCTGGTCTCCCAAAAACCCGGGTGATCGGCTGTGGCAAACTCGATCCGCTTGATCCATTTCGCCGATTTCCACAAATAGAGTTTCGGGATCATGCCGCGCAGCGGGCCCCCATGCAGCCGTTCGATCGGCTGGCCTTGCCAGGAATGCACCAAAGCCGCGTCCGTCTGATCAAACTGATCGAGCGTGACATTGGTGATATAATCATCATGCGCATGAAAAATCACATGGCTGGCAGCGGCCAAGGGCTGCACCAATTCAATGATGGTGCGCGCCGCGACACCTTGCCACTCATTATCGTAGCGCGACCATTGGGTGACGCAATGCATGTCCGCTCTATAGATTGTCTGCGGCAAGGCCATGATATCGGCCCAGCCTAACGCGACCGCATTGCTTACAGCACCATCGATCACCAGCCGAAAACTCTCCCGCGGCACCAACGGCTGAATACCCAGATCGAGCACGGGCCAATCACTGACCAAATGCTGCCCAGGGGGCAGGCGCGTTGCGTGGTCGGCTGTTTTGCCGGTCAGCAACCGGCCCTCGCGCGCCCAATCCTGCTTCTTGCCGATCAGTTTTTCCTTGATCGCACCGATCAAGGTGATTTTATCCGCAGGTCCGTCCGTCATTTGCCACCTCTGCTTGTGTTCGATCAGGTGTTGAAAACCACTGTCTTTTTACCGTTCGGAATGACCCGACCTTCAAGATGATAGCGCACCGCGCGCGCCAGAACACGGCGTTCAATATCGCGCCCTTTACGCACCAGATCATCAGGCGTGTCGTTATGCGTGATGCGCTCGACATCCTGCTCGATGATCGGCCCTTCATCCAATTCGGCCGTCACATAATGCGCCGTCGCACCGATCAGTTTCACGCCCCGCAAATGAGCTTGATGATACGGCTTTGCCCCCTTAAAGCCAGGCAGGAAGGAATGATGAATATTGATGCAGCGGCCCGCCAGTTTGGCCGCCAGCGCGTCGGAGAGGACTTGCATATAGCGAGCCAGTACGACCAGCTCGCTATTGGTTTCCTGCACCAGTTTCCAAATCTGCGCCTCCTGCTCCATCTTGGTAATCCGGCTGACCGGCAAATGATGAAACGGAATACCATCAAGATCGATTTGGGCGAAATGCGCGGCGTCGTGATTCGACACGATGGCGCTCGGGACCATATCCAACTCGCCGATGCGCCAGCGATACAGCAGATCGACCAGACAATGATCGAATTTCGAAACCAGCAACATCACCCGCCTTGGGCTGCGATGATCGCCGATATTCCATTCCATCGCGAAGCGATCGGCAATCGGCTTCATCCCGAGCCTGATCGCTTCGATATTTTTGTCCGGTTCAAGATCGAACGCGATGCGGGCGAAAAAATGCCCGCTTTCAGAATCGTCAAATTGCTGGGCTTCGCGAATATCACCGCCTTGTTCGAATAAATGCGCCGATACGGCGGCGACTATGCCGGGCCGGTCAATGCATGATAACGTCAATACAAATTGCGACTTCGCCATAATCTAGGATGCCTCTGGGCTTTTATGAATCGGATCGACCCAATGGATGGTGTCAGGACGCTCCACGGGCTCGATATCCAAATTGACCACACAGGCTTCGTTGTCGGACCGCACGACAACACATTCGAGCGCCTCATTTGCACTGGCGTTGATTTCCTGATGCGGCACAAAAGGCGGGATAAAAATAAAATCCCCCGGCCCCGCTTCGGCAACAAATTCGAGCGCATTGCCCCAGCGCATGCGCGCCCTGCCACGCACGATATAAATCACGCTTTCCAGTTCACCATGATGATGCGCACCGGTTTTCGCATCCGGCTCGATATGCACCGTGCCCGCCCATATTTTCTGGGCGCCCACGCGTGCCGCATTGATCGCCGCCGCCCGCGTCATGCCCGGGGTTTGGGCCGTGTTCGGGTCGAGCGCATTGCCCGGAATCACCCGCACCCCATGATCGCGCCAATGATGATGCTCGCTTGTCATGTCTCTAATCCCCTTGCTCATGGCTCGTCGTGCCCATGGCACGATGACTGAAATCGACGTCTATAGGCAGGTCGTCAAGCGTCAGAAACGTCCCATTCACGCCCGCCACCATCAATCCGGCCGGCCGCCACACCAATATCCGGACCCTGCGATCAGGGCCCTGGCCTCCATCGGCCCGAATGGCGGTCCTGATGACGAACTCGAACATGAACGCTCCATGAGAGTTTGCTTAGGTCGATATTGGTTTAGATGGAGTCACTTGGCTCCAGTTAAACCAATGAAATTGATCGATAAAATATTTTAGAACATGTCGTTGTAAAACGATCACGCTCGAAATTGCGGCCTGCAAGGCGGCCCACGCAAGCCCATAGGTTGCCGGATGACCCGTGCTTGGGTAAATGCCCGTTATGCGCCATAACATCACACGGTTTCTGCCCGTCCTGCTCGTGCCCGCTTTGCTGGCCGCTTGCGCCCTGCCAAGCCGCAAAACCATCACCCCGGCACCGGGTATTCCGTCGCTCGAAAATCTCGACGCGCTGAAATCATTCGACGGCAAAATCCCGCTGGTCCTGATCCCGCAGGGCAATCCCGAATTGCAGGATGCCGTGGCCGACGCTGTGAAGCGCGCTTTGGCGATCAAACCCACCGCGCAATTCAGTGTCGTCGTGACCGCCCCGCCGGTCGCCGCCGGTGCGAGCGTGCAAACCGCCGTGATGGCGCATTTGGCGCCGGAAGCCGCCCAAGTGGCCAATGCCATCGCCGGCAACGGCGTGGCACCGGGCAACATCACGCTCGCCGCCCAGCAAGCGACGCCGGATACCAAACCCCCCGTATCGCTGCCGGAAATCCTGATTTTCGTGAAATAATCGTGGCCGCCTGGTTGGCATCTTCAGCCCTGCCGGCCCTGCGGCTGCTCGACCCCGAGACCGCCCATCGCATCTCCCTGCTCGCCCTCCGCGCGGGCATCGCCGGCCATGACAGCGCGCCTGACGAACCCGTGCTCTCGATCGAGGCGTTCGGCCGGACGCTGCGCAACCCGTTCGGCCTGGCCGCCGGGTTTGATAAAAATGCCGAGGCTCTGCACGGCCTGGCGAGGCTCGGTTTCGGGTTTCTCGAAGCGGGCACGGTGACACCGCGGCCGCAGAACGGCAACCCGAAGCCGCGTCTATTCCGCCTGATCGAAGATGAAGCGGTGATCAACCGGATGGGCTTCAACAATGCAGGCCTCGCCGCGTTTTTACCAGCACTCGCCGGCGCCCCACGCGGCCTCCTGCCGATCGGCGCGAATATCGGCATCAATAAAGAGGGCGCTGACCCGGAGCGCGATTATCCGGCTTTGGTCAAAGCCGTTGCACCCCATGCCGATTACATCACGATCAACATCTCCTCGCCGAACACGCCCGGCCTGCGAGATTTACAAAACGAAACTCTTCTCGCCGGCATTCTCGACGCCATCGCCGCATCCGCCGGCGCGCATCCTGCTTTGTTCGTCAAAATTGCCCCGGATCTGGCCGACGAGGCATTGCCGGGGCTGATCGCCTTATGCATCGCGCGCGGCGTCGCCGGCCTGATCATCAGCAACACCACCATCACCCGGCCCGGGTTGCGCAGTGCCAACGCGGTTCAAACCGGCGGGCTGTCCGGCGCACCTTTATTCGCGGCCTCAACCCGCATGTTGGCGCGCGCCCATTTGCTGGCGCAGGGCCGGCTCACGCTCATCGGCGTCGGCGGCATTGCAACACCTGGCCAGGCGCTCGACAAAATCCTCGCCGGCGCCAGTTTGCTGCAAATCTACACCAGCCTTGCCTATCAGGGCCCCGCGATTATCCCGCGCCTCAAACGCGGCCTGGCCGCCTTGCTGATGGCGCGCAAGGTTGAAAAACTCGCCGACGCTGTTGGCGCTGACGCGGAAAGACTTGCCCAATGACCGGTTTTGCCCTGATTGCCGCCCAATATGACGGCTTCATAGTCGATCTCTGGGGGGTCATCCATGATGGCATCAAGCCCTTCCCCGGCGTGATCGACTGTCTGACCAAACTGCGCGAGGCCGACAAGCGGGTGGTTTTCCTCTCCAACGCGCCGCGCCGGGCTGCCTCGATCGCGCGGGTTCTGGCCGGCATGGGCATTGCGCCCGATCTCTATACCGGCATCGTCACCAGCGGCGAGGCAGTTTATCTGGGATTGCGCGATCGCAGCGGCGAGTTCGCGGATCTGGGGCGCGTGCTCGTCCATCTCGGCCCGCCACGTGACCGCAATCTGTTCCAGGGCCTTGATCTGACCGAAATCGACACCCCGGCCGACGCCGATTTTCTGCTCAATACCGGCCCCGATGACCATCATCCGCCCGACGATGCCAGCTTTTTCGACCCGCTGCTCAATGCCTCACTTGAAGCCGGGCTGCCGATGATCTGCGCCAACCCGGATTTGGAGATTGTCCGCGACGGCAAGCGCATCATTTGCGCGGGCCTGCTGGCGCAAATTTATCAGGCCCGCGGCGGCCGCGTCATCCAGCGCGGCAAACCCGATGCAGCCATTTATCAACCCGTCATGGCGTTGCTCGCGACCGATCCCGCACGCACACTGGCGGTGGGTGACTCGCTGCGCACCGACATCGCCGGGGCGAAAGCCGCCGGCATTGATGCCGCCTGGGTGCTCTCCGGCCTGCATGATCTGCCGCTCAGCGACGCGCCTGCCTATGCCGCGCGCGAAGGGTTGAACCCGGCCGTGATTCTACCCGCCTTTCGCTGGACATAACCCGCAGACCAGTTCGCCGTTTAGATCAATATTGGTTTAGATGGAATCACTTGACTCCAGCTAAACCAATGAAATTGATCGGAAAAATATGGCTAGAGCAACATCCGATCAGGTTGAATCGTAGATACAACCTGATCGGATAAAGTTGCTCGCCAAAATATAAGATAGAGCGGGTGCGTGATAACGCATCGAGCTCTAGCTGTTCTGCCCGCCATCAAGATGGCGCGAGAACATGGCGAATAACCGGCTCGCAACCGGCCCAGGCTTGCCATCGCCCACCGGCTTGGCGTCGAGCTGCAAAATCGGTTTCACGAAGGATGTCGCCGAGGTCAGGAAAATCTCCGATGCGCCGCGCAACTCGTCGAGGCTGAATGGGGCTTCGGAGAATCCGATAGCGGCATCGTTCAACAACCCAATCAGCGCGCCGCGCGTACAGCCGGGCAGCAAATTGGTGCCGAGCTTGCGGGTGCGCAACACGCCTTTCGCATCGACGATCCAAACGCTGGTCGATGAGCCCTCGGTCACCAGACCGTCATTGTCGATCAGAATCGCCTCGTAGGCGCCGGCCTGCCGTGCCGCCTGCTTGGCCAGCACATTGGGCAGCAGATTGACCGACTTGATATCGCAGCGGCCCCAGCGCTGATCGGGCGCGGTGATCGCACTCGCCCCCCAATGGGTGATGCTCGCCGGCAATTTCGCTCCATGGCGGGCGGTAATCACCAAAGCCGGCGGCGGCGCTATTTTGGGAAATGCATGATCGCGCCGGGCAACACCGCGACTCACCTGCATATAAGCCAGGCCGTTGGAAATCCGGTTGCGGCGGACGATTTCACGCAGCACATGCATCAGCGCCGGCATCGACATCGGCATGGCAATGGATATCGAAGCCAAGGACCGCTCAAGCCGGCTCATGTGCAAATCGGTATCGACAAAGCGGCCCCGATGAACGTGCAGAACCTCGTAAACGCCATCGCCGAACTGATAACCGCGATCCTCGATATTCACCTGGGCATCGCGCATCGGCATATAATGCCCGTTGACATAAGCCACCCTGCTCATCACCGCGCGCCTTCATCTTGCAGCCCAAGCCGGGGGCCCATCCCCTCGGCCCGGGTATATAACCTACCTATTCAAGGCCGCCATAGCCGGCGCGGGATAGCGGGTGCCCGCAGCAGCGCCGGGCGGCATGGCGCGGTCGAGCTTGAGCAAATCATCAGCACTCAGCGGCACTTCCAGCGCACCGACATTCTCCTCCAGCCATTTGCGCCTCTTGGTGCCCGGGATCGGCACGATGTCACTGCCCTGGGCCAGCACGAATGCCAGAGCAAGCTGCGCCTGGCTGCATTTTTTCGCCTGCGCCATTTCGTCGAGCACGGCGATCAAAGTGGTGTTGCGATCGAAATTCTCGCCTTGAAAGCGCGGATTGAGGCGGCGGAAATCGCCTTGCGGAATATCATCGCTGGATTTGAAACTGCCGGTCAAAAACCCCCGACCAAGCGGCGAATAGGGCACCAGGCCGATCCCCAGCTCACGCAGCAACGGCAGCGTCTCGGCTTCCAGGTCGCGCGTCCAAAGCGAATATTCGGTTTGCAAGGCGGTTATTTTATGCACCGCATGGGCGCGCCTGATCGTATCGGGTGCGGCTTCGGACAAACCCAGATAGCGCACCTTACCCGCGCTCACGAGGTCTGCCATCGCACCCACCGTATCCTCGATCGGCACGCTCGGATCGACCCGATGCTGGTAATATAAATCGATCACCTCGACGCCAAGCCGCTTAAGGCTCGCATCGCAGGCGGATTTGACATAATCGGGCTTGCCGTTGACGCCGAGAAACGCGCCATCCGCGCCGCGCATATTGCCGAACTTGGTGGCGATGATCACGCGGTCACGATAGGGTGCCAGGGCACGGCCAACCAGTTCTTCATTGCGGCCCACGCCATACATGTCGGCCGTGTCAAAGAACGTCACACCCAATTCGACCGCCCGTTCAATAGTGGCAATCGATTCCGCATCGTCAGCCGGACCGTAGAATTCCGACATACCCATACAGCCCAGCCCGATGGCGGACACGACAAGATTGGGACCCAATCGGCGTTCATCCATTTCTGCTCTCCGCTTGATCTGATGATTTCTACTCAGATGTGGCTAGCCGTAAGCCCGATGCAAGCCGCATCTCACGCCGGCGCGCATTCCATGGTCATGGAGCGGCGCTGGTTTATGCTATCGATCATGTCTGCCGATGGTCAGAATCGGCATCAATGATCATTGATCTATGCCAGCGCCTTCACCGATGCCATCGCGACGGCATATTGATCGGGCGGCAAATAGCCTTTTAGCACATCGGCCGGATGGCCATCAGCCCGCACCCGGCCCTGATCCATCCAGATCACCCGGTTGCACCATTGCAGAATAATCTCTGCCGAATGGGTCGATAAAACCAGAATTTCGGCACCTCGCACCATCGAATCGAGCCGGAGCTTGGCTTTACCCATGAACGCCGCATCGCCGGCCAGAATCCATTCATCCATCAGCAGAATTTCCGGCTTGATCGCGGTGGCCATGGCAAAACCCAGGCGCATCATCATGCCCGAACTATAAATCCGCACCGGCAAATCCAGAAATTGCGGCAATTCAGCGAATTGCGCGATATCCTCTTCAAGCTGGGCAATGGCGGATTTGTTCATGCCGTTGAACAGGCCGCGCAAGCGAATATTTTCCCGTCCGGTCAAATCAGGGTTCATGCCCTGCCCCGGATCGAGCAGAGCAGAAAGCGCGCCATTGATGTGAACCGAACCCGCTCCAGGCTCGTATATGCCCGCCAGCGCGCGCAGCAGCGTGGTTTTGCCGGCGCCGTTGGAGCCGATCAGCCCGAGCCGATCGCCGCTGCCCAATTCAAATGTCACATCGCGCAGCGCCTGCACCACGAGGCGCTGCTTGGTATCCTTGCCGACCCGGCCCGAGGCCGCGGCAAAGACGGTTTTCTTCAGGCTGCGACTATCGCTGTGATAAAGTGGAAAATCGATGGAGACATGATCGGCGCGCAGGAAAGCCACGATATTTACACCCAGAACGAAATGCGCGCCCGCGTACGGACGAAAACCAGACCAGCAAAAAAGATCAGCCCCACGGAGTAGCCGGCGGCGCAGAGGTAGGTTTCAGTCGAAGGGATCGCGCCCAGCATCGGCCCGCGGACAATTTCGAGCAGCGCGTAAAACGGGTTCCAATTGAGCAGCACGATACCGAGGCCACGATGCGCCAGCACGCTCGGGCTCCATAAAATCGGGCTGACGAAAAAGGCGATTTGCATGACGCTGGCCACAATCGGCGGCACGTCGCGAAAGCGCGCACAAAAGGCCCCGAGAAGCAGGCACGCCGCCAGACCATCAACCAACCAGAGGGCAAAACCCGGAATCGCGAGAAACGCCTTGATGCCCGGCCAAGCATCCATGATCGCAAAAACCGCGACAATCACAATAATGTTATGTGCCAGGACCAGCACATTGCGCACCACCACACGCCCCGCATGAATGGTGAGCGGCATCCGCATCGAGCGGATCATGACCTCGGATTGCGTGAACGAAGTGCAGCCTTCGGACACCAGGATCGAGATGAAATTCCACAGCACGAGCGACAGTGAGAGAAACGGCAGATAAGTGTGGATATCGGTATGGAACAGCCTGGAATATAAAAATCCCAATGCGCCAACCATGACCGATGTGGATAAGGTCAGCCAGAATGGCCCGAGCATCGAGCCGCGATAACGCAGCCTGATATCCAGCACACTCAGCGTCCAGATGAGCCGCCACAGGCGCGCACCGTCTCGCAAATCCACCGAGGCGTGGGCAAGCCTGTTGCGCCAGCCGAGGCCCGCAACGATGTCATAATACGCCCCGGGCATGGATAAAGACGGCGGTGCGTCAGTCGCAATTTCGCCGGCTTCCGCGTTCGGGGTAGCCACGGAAATGCTCATCGCTTTCGCCTACTCGATAGAACCTGTCTGGTCAACGTCCCCAGCCTGAAGCTTGCCGGGAATTCATCCGCAGCACATAAGGCGCGAACCAGCCGGTTCAACCGGCACGGGCCAGCCGGGTACGGTTACCGCGAATAATCTGCACCCGGTCGCCGGGCTGCAATTGCAGCTCATTGGTCTGCACCACCGAAATCGTCGTCCCGTCATCCTGCCGGATGATGAATTCAACCGCCTGCCCCGACGTCGCCGAAGTGCCGACGGCATTGCCAACCAACCCACCGACGATCGCCCCGCCGATGGCCCCCAGCACATTCACCGCCCCGCCGCCGGGACCACCGATGAAACTACCCGCAGTGGCACCCACGGCACCACCCGCCAACGTGCCGATGCCGCCACCCTGGCCGACCACAGCGACCGGCCGTTCCGAGAGAATCTGGCCATAAGTCACATAGCCGGTCTGGCCGATTGCGGCCGTGCTATACGTCGTGTTGGTGTTGGTCGGCGCACAGGCGGCAAGCCCGGCCAACAGCACAGCGCCGGCACCGAGGCGGCCGGCGATGAACATGGGCCGTAATCTGAAATGGGTCATCATCGCCTCATATGTTCGCTGATCGGAATATCCTCGGCCGCTTTCATACGCATAAGCGGAATGATTTGAAAGCCGAAACCCAAGGCTGGCATGTGCACGGCTGGCGCGTGCAGACAAATACCCATGTTTTATTTCTTGCCTTAAATTTGCCAACAAGTTAAGGACTTATCCTGCGCGGTTCACATTCGACATCAAAGGCAGGGTATATCGGTTTGATGCAAAACGCACTCCAAGCAACCCCCCGCCGGCGGCCTTTGCGCACCGCATTGATATTCGCGACCCTGGGACTCCTATCCGCCTGCGCCTCGCATGGGCCAAGCGTGAACGCCAATCAGGCCGCCTATGACTATGCCGCCCATGCTAAAGGCAATTACCAGCCGCCCGGCCCGGCCAGTGATCCATGGGGTCCTTATATCCGCCTCGCCAGCGAGCGCTTCGATGTGCCGGAACCCTGGATCAGGCAGGTCATGCGCGTCGAGTCAGGCGGTCATGAATATATCGACGGCCAGTTGACCGTCTCGCCCGTGGGGGCGATGGGGCTGATGCAAATCATGCCGGCGACCTATCAGGAACTCGCCGGCCGCTATGGTCTGGGCAATGACCCGTTCAACCCGTACGACAATATCCTCGCCGGCACCGCCTATATCCATGAGCTTTATCAGGTCTATGGCTCGCCGGGATTCCTCGCCGCCTATAATGCCGGCCCTGGGCGGCTTGATGCCTATCTTGATTACCACAAGCCCCTGCCCGCCGAGACCCGCAATTATGTCGCCATGATTGCGCCCAATATCCGCGGCGTCTATCCGACCGGCCATGCCGAGGCCGACCAATTGGCCATGAACCAGTTGCCCGCTCATATCGCCCCCGGCATCCGCCCCGGCTATACCCCGCCCGCACCGATGCCAAGCGTGCCGGTGGCACCCGATGCGCCGGTGCAAATGGCCGCCTTGGCACCGCCCTCGGTTGCCGAAACACCGCGCTACACGCCGCAACATGCGCTTAATCTGCCGCCTTCTCAGCGTGGCTTCTCACTCATTCCACGGGCCGACGCGGCAGTGCCGCAAGCCGGCAATTTCAATAATACCGGCAGCGGTTGGGCGATTCAGGTTGGCGCTTATGATAGCCAGTCCCACGCCAACGCCGCCCTGGGCATCGCCGAGCTGACAGCGGTGAAAATGCTCATCAAGGGCCAACCGATGATCGCGGCGGTCACCACCGGTGATCGAACAATCTACCGCGCGCGGGTCGTTCATTTGCCGCACGACGCTGCCTTGCAGGCCTGCCAACGCCTCACCGGCGGCCCGACCGGCTGCGTCGTTCTTTCGCCGGATGCGCAATCCTAAATCATCTCGTGAGAGAGCGCCCGTCCGGCAATAGGCGCATGACGGCTCCCCTGTTTCGCTCATCGGCCAATCCTATTATTATAGCGTCATGCAAACCGCCCACCGCTCGCCCTTCCGCTCGCTCGCCGGCCTGTCGCTGCGCGATCTCGAATATGCCCAGGCGGTCGGCCAGCTGCGCCATTTCGGCCGCGCCGCCGAGCGTTGCGGTGTCAGCCAACCGGCTTTGTCCGAACAGGTGCGCAAGCTGGAGGCGTATCTCGGCGTTGCCCTGTTCGAGCGCACCAAGCGCCATGTATCGATCACCGAGGCAGGCACCGCCTTACTCGAACAGATCGACCAGCTGATCAGCCAGGCGCGCAACCTGCTCGCGATGTC
>NCAP01000010.1 GCA_002255495.1 Rhodospirillales bacterium 20-60-12
GGGGCGCCCAGCGCCAGGGCCGCGACATTTTCAGGGTGAAACCCATCGACATCCTTGGCCGGATCGATCGCGGCAATCACGGCGGCCGCCGAAATCTGCGCCGGCAGCGGCAATTGCACCAATATGCCATCGACATCGCGGTCAGCGTTGAGGGAGGCAATCACGCTCAGCAAGGCGGCCTCGCTGGTATCGGCGGGCAGGCGCATGGTGCGCGCGGCAATGCCGACCTGATTGGCCGCACGATCCTTGTTGCGGACATAAACGGCACTCGCCGGATCCTCACCGACCAGCACCACCACAAGGCCCGGGGCAAAGCCCAATGATGCGACCCGCAAAGCAATCTCGGCGCGCAGCGATGCCGCGACCGCCTTGCCGTCAATGATCATGGCGCTCAGAAATTCACCCCGGCCTGCAACAGGTCCAGATGCAACCCGGCGAGCAGATAGGCGGTGAATTCGAGCAGCAGAATGGCGATGATCGGGCTGATATCGATATTGCCGAACAGCGGCACCAGCCGGCGGATCGGCCCTAATACAGGTTCGGTGACGCGGTAGAAAAAATCGCCGATCTGATAAACGATCCGGTTGCGGGTATCGAGCACCCCGAAACTCGCCAACATGCTGAAAACCGCGGCAATGATGATCGCCAGGATCATCAGATGGATCACTTCGCCAACCAGCCAGAACACTGCATCAAGCATTGAATCACCTGTTTGTTCGCCCCTCCGTAGCCGCCACCGCCAAGCCGCGCAACTGTCCCCCGATGCTTGACTTCCCGGCGCATTTACGCGAAGCCGCGCGTCAGGTTGGGGTTGTAGCTCAGTTGGTAGAGCGCCTCGTTCGCAATGAGGAGGTCAGGGGTTCGATTCCCCTCAACTCCACCATCCCTCCTGCCGCAAAGTTTTGCTTATGGCCGATCCTACCCGCGATGCGGCTTATGCCCTGATCTCTGCCGTGCTCGAACGCGGCCAGGGGCTCGATGCAGCGCTCGATGCCCTGCCGCCGCTGGAACCGCGCGACCGTGCCGCCGCCCATATGCTGGCCGCCACAGTGTTGCGCCATGAAGGCAGTATCGATGCCGCCCTCGAACCCTATCTGAAAAAAGCCCCGCCGCCGCCGGTGCGCCATATTCTGCGCCTGGGTGCCGCCCAATTATTATATATGGGCACTGCCGCGCACGCCGCCGTCACCACCGCCGTGACCCTCACTGACGCGAAAAAGCTCAAACCCTTCACCGGTCTGGTCAATGCCGTGCTACGCAAGCTCGCTCTGGCCGGCACCGCCGCCTTGGCCGAGCTCGATCAACCAAGGCTCGATACCCCATCCTGGCTCTGGGCCTCCTGGGGATCGAACGCGCGCGCCATTGCCGTTGCCCATCAATCCGAAGCGCCGCTCGATTTGTCGCTGCGCCCAGGTGCGGCAGCGCCCCCGGGCGGCATGATGCTGCCCACCGGCAGCGTGCGCATGCCGATCGGCACAAGGGTCACCACCCTGCCCGGCTTCGGCGCCGGTGATTTCTGGGTGCAGGATGCCGCGGCCGCTTTGCCGGCCCGGCTGCTGCAGGTCAAACAAGGGGAACGCGTGCTCGATCTGTGCGCTGCACCGGGCGGCAAAACCGCCCAGCTCATCGCCGCCGGCGGCGTGGTCACCGCTCTCGACCGCGATGCCAAGCGCCTTGATATCGTGCGGCAGAATTTGCTTCGTTTGCACATGCCGGCCGATCTGGTCTGTGCGGACGCCGCCGATTGGCAGCCAGATGAAAAATTCAGCGCCATATTGCTCGATGCCCCCTGCACCGCGACCGGGACAATCCGCCGCCACCCGGAAATTCTGCGCCTGCGCCGGCCGCATGATGTGGTCGAAATGACCGCCCAGCAGGACCGCCTGCTGGCCGCCGCCGCTGGCCTGCTCGCCCCCGGTGGCCGGCTGGTTTACGCGGTGTGCTCGCTGCAACCCGAAGAGGGCGAAGCGCGCATCGAAGCCGCCTGCAGCACTCATGGGCTGTTGCTCGATGAAATCACCGATGCCGAATTGGCTGCCCTGCCGCAAGCCAAAACCCGCGCCGGGGCGTTGCGCACCCATCCCGGCCTATGGGCCGAACAGGGCCATATGGACGGGTTTTTCGCGGCCCGACTGACCAAACCCGCCTGACCACCCGGCTTAGCCAAACCGATGAGAATTCGATTTGCCGCTTGTGGCGATTCGTCCAGGGTCGCTACAAGGGTTTGATGATCAAGCATGAGCAATCGACACAGAATGGCTGAGTCGAGCGGATTTCTCCGCGGCGCCCGGCAATTCGCCGCCCGGCTGCAAAATCTGCGGGTCGCCGGCGTGCCGGATGCGCCGGCTTTGCCGGTGCGCGACCCCTGGCCCGGCGATCCGCAGCGCGGTGCGCGCATCGTCAAAGGCGAGGTCGAACTCGCCGGTGCGGTCCGCCCGCTCAAGCCCGGCTGCTTTGGCCAATCGAGCGGCGCGCCGTTGATGCGCGCCTATATCAACGGGTTTTCCTGGCTGCGCGATTTGCGCGCGCTGGGCACCGATGCCGCGCGCTCGCGCGCCCGCGCTCTGGTCGCTGACTGGATCGCGACCGAACCGCATGATCCGATCGGCCTGGCACCGGACGTGATGGGCGCCCGCATCACCGCCTGGCTCGGCCATTATGATTTTTTCGCCGCCAGCGCCGATGACGCCTTCCGCCAGAAATTGATGAGCCGGCTGGTGCTCGATGCGCGCAATCTCTCCGCCGCCCTGCCCGCCGAGGCGCGCGACGGTCGGGCGCTGACCGCGCTCAAAGGCCTGATCGCCGCCGCCGTGGCAATGCCCGAGCATGCGCCTTTCATGGCCCGCGGCTTGCGCTTCCTGCCTGCTGAAATCGGTCGGCAGGTGCTCGCCGATGGCTGCCATGTCGAGCGCAGCCCGGCCGCGCACCTGACCGCCTTGCAGGATTTGACCGAAATTCGCGCTCTGATCCAATCCGCCCGCGCCGAAGCGCCCGCCAGCTTGCCCGGCGCGATCGAGCGCATGGCCATGGCCATGCGCAGCCTGCGCCATGGCGATGGCGGCATGACCCTTTTCAACGGCACGCGCGAGGACTGGCCCAATCTGATCGATCTCGTGCTCAGCCAGGCCGGCCGCACCGGCCGCAGCTTTGCCTCCCTGCCCGATGGCGGATTTCATCGCCTGGCCGCGGGCAAAAGCCTGCTCATCGTCGATGCCGGGGCCCCCGCGCCGCCGGGGGCAGACCGCTTTGCCCATGCCGGCACGCTGGCTTTCGAATTTTCGGTCGGCCGCGAGCGGATCGTGGTCAATTGCGGCGCCGCCCCCGCCGGCGGCGAGGAATGGCGCGACGCGCTGCGCGCCACCGCCGCGCATTCGACATTGACCATCGCCGATGTCTCATCGAGCGAAATTAAGCTGGACGGGTTGGGCCGCCGGCCGGCACGGGTCGAGGCCGAACGGCAGGAAGCCAATGGCGCGCATTGGCTGGAAGCCAGCCATGATGGCTGGCGCAAAATCTTCGGCGCGATCCATCGGCGCCGGCTTTATCTCGCCGAAAGCGGCGAGGATCTGCGCGGCGAGGATCTGGTCGAGGCCGATCAACCCCAGCCTTTCACGCTACGGTTCCATTTGCACCCGAATGTCACGGCGAGCCTGCAACAGGATAGCGAGGCCGTGTTGCTGCGCCTGCCCTCAGGCCAAGGCTGGCGGCTGCGCGCGGATGGCGGCGTGCTCAGCGTCGAGGAATCGATTTATGTCGGCGGCGCCGAGCCGCGCCGGGCTGAACAGATCGTGCTGACCAGCAGCCAGGATGGCCCCCAGCAGATCAAATGGGCCATTACCAAGCTCGGATAGGGAAGTCTCATGGCGCGTATTCTGCTCACCGGCGGTGCCGGGTTTATCGGCTCCCATACAGCCGTCGCCCTGATCGAGCGCGGCCACGATGTCGTGCTGTTCGATAATTTCGAAAACGCCGAACGCGATGTGCCGGCACGGCTGGCGCGCATCACCGGCATTGTCTGCCCCGTCATCGAGGCGGATGTGCGCGACGAAGCCGCGATGGCCGCCGCCTTCGCGCTGCAGCCGATCGATGCGGTGATCCATTTCGCCGCCCTCAAAGCCGTCGGTGAAAGCGAGCGCGAGCCGCTGCGCTATTACGACAGCAACATCATCGGCACGATCCGCCTGCTGGCGGCCATGCAGCGCGCGGGCGTCGGGCGGATCGTGTTCAGCTCATCAGCGACGGTTTATGGCGAGCCCGAGACCTGCCCCATCCCCGAGACGGCGAAGCTGCAGGTCTCGAGCATTTACGGCCGGACCAAACTGGCCGTGGAAAGCCTGATCACCGACCTTGAGCGCACCAAAACCCTCTCGGCGGTGGCGATTTTGCGCTATTTCAACCCGATCGGCGCGCATCCCTCCGGCCTGATCGGCGAGAATCCGCGCGGCGAGCCGAGTAATCTGATGCCCTATATCTGCCAGGTGGCGCGCGGCATCCGGCCGCATTTGAACGTGTTCGGGCGCGACTACCCAACGCCCGACGGCACCGGCATTCGCGATTTCATCCATGTCATGGATCTGGCCGAGGCCCATGCGGCGGCAGTGGAACATTGCCTGGCCCAGCCGGGCGCCTTCACGCTCAATCTGGGCACCGGCCAGGGGGTCAGCGTGCTTGATCTGGTTGCGGCGTTCGAGCGGGTCAACGAAGTGCCGATCAAGCTGAATGTCGTCGCCCGCCGGCCCGGCGACGTGGCGATTTGCTATGCCGATCCGCGCCTTGCGAAATCCATGCTCGGCTGGCAGGCGAGCCGCGGCGTCGAGGAGATGTGCCGGGATTCCTGGCGGTGGCAGACCTTATACTCACAATGAGTATAACTAAGCAGCCGATCCTGCTGTTTCTGATTACCGAGGATTGGTTTTTCGCCTCGCACTTCATGGCCCGCGCCAAAGCCGCCCAGGCGGCCGGATATCGGGTGATTGTGCTGTGCGGCGTTGGGCCTGCCAGCCAATCTTTGCGGGCGGCGGGGATCGAATTGGTTGAGGTCGCCTTCATACGCCGGCGGATCAACCCGATCGCCGAACTTATACTCAGTTTGAGTATATCTAAAATCTATCGCCGGCTGGCCCCTGACATCGTGCATCACATCGCCCTCAAACCGATCATTCTGGGCAGCATCGCCGCGCGCCTCGCCGGGGTGCGGCATATCGTGAACGCGCCGGTCGGCATGGGATTCGTCTTTACCTCGCAAAGCCTGAAAGCGCGCCTGCTGCGCCCGCTGATGAACCTGGCCTTGCGCCTCACCCTCAATCCGCCTGGGTCGGTGGTGATCCTGGAGAACCGCGACGATGTCGCCGGATTTGCCGCCTCAGGGCTCGTCGCGCGCGAGAATATCACCCTGATCCGCGGCGCCGGGGTGGATATTGTACGGTTTGCACCAAGTCCCTCATCCCGCCCCGCATCGCCCGGCGTGCCCCAGGTGGTGATGGTCGCACGAATGCTGCGCGATAAGGGTGTCGGCGAATTTGTTGCCGCGGCACGGCTGTTGAAAGCGCGGCAGATCAACTGCCGGATGGTGCTGGTCGGCGCGCCGGATGCGGAAAATCCAAACACCGTGCCCGCCTCGCAGCTTTCTGCCTGGCAGGATGAAGGCGTCATTGAATGGCGCGGGGCACAGAGCGATATCCCGGCCGTTCTGGCCCAGGCGATCATGTTCTGCCTGCCCTCCTACCGCGAAGGGCTGCCGAAATCGATCCTGGAGGCCATGGCCGCCGGCCTGCCGGTGGTGGCGACCGACGTGCCCGGCTGCCGCGAGGCAGTGACCCATGAGGCGACCGGCCTGCTGGTGCCCGCACGCGACGCCCCTGCTTTGGCCGCCGCCATCGCCCGGTTGCTGGCCGAACCTGCCACCCGCGCGCGGATGGGGGCTGCCGGGCGGCAAGCCGTATTGGCAGAATTTTCCGACCAGATCATAACCACGCAGACCCTGGCCGTTTATCGAACGCTGACCCAACAAGCTGACCCAACCTAAGGAGCGACCATGAAATCCATTTTCGCCATCGCCGCCGCCTGTTTGGCCCTCGCATCGGTCGCTCATGCCGATACCCGCATCGGCAGTATCAGCACGAATTTTCGCCTGGTCGGGCCGAATGATAAAATCGTCATTCAGCGTTTCGACGACCCGAAAGTGAAAAATGTCGCCTGCTATGCCTCCTTCGCCCAGACCGGCGGGGTGAACGGCGCGCTCGGGATTGCAACCGATCCATCGGAATTCGCGCTCTCCTGCATAGCGCACGGCCCCGTGGCGCTACCCGCCAACCTGCCCGACAAGGAGCAGATGGCGGCGATATCAGCCTCGTTCCTGGTCAAGCATTTCGTGCTCTACCGCATGGTGGACCCCGATAAATCCGCCCTCGTCTATGTCCTGATGAGCACGAAAATCATCCATGGCTCGCCCGCCAACGCCGTCTCGGCGGTTCCTGTCACACCCTGAAAGACTAATAAATGACCGATCTGCATCTCATCCGCCGGGCGCTTATTTCAGTGTCCGATAAAACCGGCATGCTCGACCTCGCACGCGCGTTGACTGCCCAGGGCGCCGAAATCCTCTCCACCGGCGGATCGGCAAAAGCCCTGCGTGAGGCTGGCATTTCCGTCACCGAAGTATCCGACCATACGGGATTTCCGGAAATTCTCGATGGCCGGGTAAAAACCCTGGTGCCGCAAATCCATGGCGGTATTCTCGGCCGGCGTGATGATTCAACCCATGTGATGCAAATGGCGCAGCACCATATCGCGCCGATCGATATGGTCGTCGTCAATCTCTACCCGTTCGAGGAAACCGTGGCCAAGCAAGCGGATTTTCCGACCTGTATTGAAAATATCGATATCGGCGGCCCGGCGCTGATCCGTGCTGCGGCGAAAAATCATGATTTCGTTGCCGTTCTAACCGAACCCGCGCAATATGCCGATGCCATCACCGCCATCGCCGCCGAAGGCGGGTTGCGCCTCAAAGCACGGCGCGCGCTGGCAGCCGCCGCCTATGCCCGCACCGCTTCCTATGACAGCGCCATCGCCGAGTGGTTCGCCGCACAGAACGGCGATGCCTACCCGGCGCGCAAAACCCTCTCTGGCAAGTTGCAACAAACATTACGCTACGGTGAAAACCCCCATCAGAGTGCTGCCTTTTATACCAATGGCAGCCGCCCCGGCATTGCCACCGCGCGGCAAATCCAGGGCAAGGAACTTTCCTATAACAATCTGAACGATACCGATGCCGCATTCGAATGCGTCGCCGAATTCGAAGAGCCCACCATCGTTATCGTCAAACATGCCAACCCCTGCGGTGTTGCCAGCGCACCGCAGATCGCCGATGCGTGGGACCGCGCTTTGGCCTGCGACCCGGTCAGTGCGTTCGGTGGAATCGTCGCCCTCAATCGCACACTCGACGGCCAAACCGCTGCCAAAATCGCCAGTATTTTCACCGAAGTCATCATCGCCCCCGATGCCACCGATGAAGCCAAATCCATCCTGGCCGCGAAAAAAAATCTCCGCCTGCTGCTCACCGGCGGACTGCCCGACCCCGCCAGCGCCGACCAGACTTTCAAATCCGTCGCCGGCGGCTTCCTGCTGCAAAGCCGCGATGCCGGGCGCATCACCACGGCCGACCTGAAAATCGTCACCAAACGCGCACCCAACACAGCCGAGCTCGCCGACCTCATCTTTGCCTTCCAGGTCTGCAAACATGTCAAGTCAAATGCCATCATCTACGCCCGCAACGGAGCCACAACCGGTATCGGCGCCGGCCAAATGAGCCGTGTCGATTCCGCCAAAATCGCCGCGTCCAAAGGCGGCGATCTGGTCCCCGGCTCAGTCGTCGCCTCCGACGCCTTCTTCCCCTTCGCCGATGGCCTCCAAGCCGCCATCGCCGCCGGTGCCACAGCCGTCATCCAACCCGGCGGATCCATCCGAGACGCCGAAATCATCGCCGCCGCCGATGAAGCCCAAATCGCCATGGTCCTCACCGGCATGCGCCATTTCCGGCACTGATATTCTCCACCGCTGAGCAGGCGGGATCGGTTATCAAGCAAGGCCAGGAGGCGCTGCCTCCTGGACCTCCGCCAAAGGCAAGCCTTTGGAAACCATTGATCTGGCTCTCAGCAAAAAGGGGCCGAGCAATCTGTTTCAAACAGTGTGCTCAGCCCCTTTTTGCTGAGAGCCTTACCAGGGTCCAGGGCATTATGCCCTGGCAGGGGTTTCAGGGGACAGCGTCCCTTGAGCTTACTCCATAGCGCCCGTCTGCTCAGCGGCGGAGAATATCAGATGGGGAGGGGGCCGTCTTTCATGCGTTCCATGGCGAAGCGGGACGAGACATTGCGCAGGGGGATGGCGTTGATGAGGGTGCGGTAGAACTGGTCGTAGGCTGCGATATCGGGGACGATGACGTGGAGCAAATAGTCGACATCGCCGCTCATCCGCCAGGCGCCGACGATTTGCGGGGTTTGGGCGACGAGATCGGCGAAGCGTGAAAGCCAGGCGGCGGAGTGATCGGCGGTTTCGACCGAGACGAAGACGGAGACGGGGAGACCGAGCTGGTCGGGGTTGAGCAGCGCGACGCGCGCGACGATGACGCCCTGTTCCTCCATGCGTTTGATGCGTTTCCAGCATGGCGTTGCGGACAGGCCGACCTGATCGGCGATTTCATTAAGCGAGATACTGCAATCTTTCGCCAGCAGGCGAAGGATGGCGAGGTCGATACTGTCGGTTTCGTGCATGACCGATATGATGGCATGGGGAGATTGCGCTTTCCAGGGCGAATGTGTATTTGCCGTGTCGGGTCACGCCTCCCCACCGAGGCGCTTTTCTTCTGTAAGGGAGAGTTATCAATGCTAGACAGCGCCATTGCGGCTGCACAACCGACGGTTAAGCCGCATAATCCCCATTTTTCATCAGGTCCTTGTGCCAAGCGGCCAGGCTTTTCGCTGGATGCTCTGCAGGGGGCATTATTGGGGCGAAGCCATAGGGCGAAGGAACCGAAAGCCAAGCTGAACGAGGTGATTACCCGTTCACGGGCGATTTTGGGCATGCCGGCCGATTGGCGGCTGGGCATTGTGCCGGCGTCTGACACGGGTGCCGTTGAGATGGCGATGTGGTCTGTGCTGGGTGCGCGGCCGGTCGATGTTCTGGCATTTGAGAGTTTTTCCGAAGCCTGGGCCACCGATGTCATCAAACAATTGAAACTGAGCGATGCGCGCGTGCTGGCGGCACCTTATGGTGATTTGCCGGATTTGAGTGCGGTTGATTTCGATCATGACGTGGTGCTGGCCTGGAATGGCACAACGTCGGGCGTGCGGATTCCCAATGGCGATTGGATTGAAGCTGACCGCGGGGGATTGGTGATTGCGGATGCGACATCAGCGGCGTTTGCCATGGATTTGCCGTGGGACAAGCTCGATATCGTCACCTGGTCATGGCAGAAAGTGCTGGGCGGCGAGGCAGCGCATGGCATGCTGGCTTTGTCGCCGCGCGCGGTTGAGCGTTTGCTGAGTTACAAGCCGGCCTGGCCCTTGCCGAAGATTTTTCGCCTCACCTCGGGCGGCAAATTGAGCGAGGGCATTTTTGCCGGTGAGACGATCAACACGCCATCGATGTTAGCGGTGGAAGATGCGCTGGATGGCTTGCGTTGGGCCGAGAGCGAAGGCGGGCTGGCTGGATTGATGCGCCGCTCGCAGGCCAATCTTGCTGAGGTGGCCTCATGGGTTGCGCAGAACCAGCGGGTTGCGTTTTTGGCCAATGATCCGGCGACGATTTCCTGTACCTCGATTTGTTTGCGCGTGACGGCACAATGGTTTGTCGAGCTTGATGCGGCGGGGCAGCAGGCGGCAGGTAAAAAAATTGCGGCGATCCTGGAAAAGCAGGGCGTCGGGTATGACATTGCCGCCTATCGTGACGCGCCGCCGGGATTGCGGATCTGGGGTGGTGCGACGGTTGAGACCAGCGACATTGCAGCCTTGCTGCCATGGATTGACTGGGCGATTGACCAGGTTGCCGGCGAAACTTTTTAAGATCGGAAATTCCCTATGCCAAAAGTGTTGATCAGCGATAAATTATCGCCGGCTGCCATTGATATTTTCAAACAGCGCGGCATCGAAGTTGATGTTAAAACCGGCCTGACGCCGGCTGATTTGCGCGCCATCATCGGTGAATATGATGGGCTTGCCATTCGCTCGGCGACGAAAGTGACGCGCGAAGTACTCGATGCCGCGAAAAATTTAAAAGTTGTCGGCCGGGCCGGCATCGGTGTCGATAATGTCGATGTGAAATCGGCGACCTCGCGCGGTGTTGTGGTGATGAACACGCCATTCGGCAATGCCATCACCACCGCCGAACACGCAATTGCGCTGATGTTCGCACTCGCCCGACAATTGCCCGAGGCATCCGCCTCGACCAAGGCCGGCAAGTGGGAGAAGAACCGCTTCATGGGCGTGGAGCTGACCGGCAAGATTCTGGGCTTGATCGGCTGCGGCAATATCGGCTCGATCGTGGCGGATCGCGCGGTCGGGCTGAAAATGAAAGTTCTGGCTTATGACCCGTATTTAACCGAAGCGCGCGCTTTGGCGCTGGGCGTTGAAAAAGCTGAGCTCGACGCATTGTTCAGCCGGGCCGATTTCATAACCATCCATACGCCGCTGACCGATGCGACGCGCAATATCATCTCGCGTGAGGCGCTCGCCATGACCAAAAAGAGTGTGCGGATTATCAATTGCGCGCGCGGCGGATTGGTCGATGAGGCGGCTTTGTATGATGCTCTCGTGTCGGGGCATGTGGCGGGCGCGGCGCTCGATGTGTTTGAAACCGAGCCTGCGACCGACAATAAATTATTCAGCTTGGAAAATGTTGTGTGCACGCCGCATTTGGGTGCTGCCACCACGGAAGCGCAAGAGAACGTCGCCTTGCAGGTCGCTGAGCAGATTTCGGATTATTTGCTCACCGGCGCGGTGACGAATGCGGTGAACATGCCTTCGGTGAGTGCGGAAGACGCGCCGCGCTTGAAGCCTTACATGGAATTATGCCGTCTGCTCGGGCAATTCGCCGGCCAACTGACGCAAGCGAAGGACGGTGTAATTCGCCGGGTGCTGATTGAGTATGAAGGCCAGGCGGCGAATTTAAACCATCGCCCGCTGTCTGCCGCTGCCCTTGCCGGCTTGCTCGGGCCTGTGATGGAGGGCGTGAATATGGTCAGTGCGCCGGTATTGGCGCGCGATCATGGGATTGATGTCGCCGAGACGGTGCATGACCGGCCGAGTGAATATCAAACATTGATCCGCCTGACCATTACCACTGACAGCCAGACGCGTTCGGTGGCCGGCACATTATTCGGCCAAGGCAAACCGCGCCTTGTGGAAATCAAGCATATTAAAGTCGAGGCCGATTTCGCCCGCCACATGCTGTATGTGACGAACAAGGATCAGCCTGGATTTATCGGCAAATTCGGCGCGACCTTGTCCGAGGCCGGCATCAATATCGCGACGTTCCATTTGGGCCGGGCGCAACAAGGCGGCGATGCAATCTGCCTGGTATCGATCGATGAGGATTTGTCCGACGAAGTGCTCGCTTCGGTGCGCAAATTGCCGCTTGTGATGCAAGCCACCGCACTCGCCTTTTAGAGCGTGATGCGTTATCACGCACCCGCTCTAGCCGTATTTTTCCGATCAATTTCATTGGTTTAGATGGAGTCAAGTGACTCCAACTAAACCAATATTGATCTGACGGCTGCTCGATTTCCATAACCAGGAGGCGTGGCCTCCTGGATTTATGGGGTGGCGATCGAGGCGATGATCAGACGTGAAAGCTTTCGCCGCAGCCGCAACGGCCTTTTTCGTTTGGATTCTCGAAGGTGAAACCGGCGGTCAGCTTGTCGCTCCGGTAATCCATCGTGGTGCCGATGAGATAAAGTGTTGCTTTGCGGTCCACCAAAATGGTCAGGCCTTTGTCGGTGATTTTTTCATCCGCAGGGCCCGGCTCGTCAACCCAATTCATATCGTAGGACATGCCGGAGCAGCCCTTGGAGTTGACGCTGATGCGCAGCAATTTTCCCGCCTGGCCTTTGGCGTAGAGCGAGGCGAGGCGTTCAGCCGCGGCGTCTGACAATTGCATCAGAGGCGGGATGGCGCGAGGCGGACGGGGCGTTTGGGTTGAGGCGCTCATGAGTATGATCCTTAGAGCAAAATTCACCTAAATTGAATTGAAAAATTCTATTTAGATGAGTGAATTTGCTCGTTAAATGAGGTTAGAGTGTTTTTCATCAGATAAAAAACACTCTAGAACATGTTCAGCGAGAGTTGGGCTTCTTCGCTCATGCGGCTCGGGTCCCAAGGCGGGTCCCAGACGGTTTCGACCTCGACATCGCTGACACCTTCGATCTGGCTGATCGCGACGCGCACGGCCTCGGGCAGTTCCTGCGCGCTGGGGCAGGCTGGTGCGGTGAGTGTCATTTCCACCTTGATGGCGCCGTTATCGCTGATATTGATCGCGTAGATGAGGCCAAGTTCGTAGATATTCACCGGAATTTCCGGATCATAGACGGTGCAGATCGCCTCGATAATGCGCTCTTCCGACAAAAGCGGCTTGGTCTCGCCGTTCGGCGTCCAGGTGGTCAGCGGTGTTGATGGTTCGAGATGTTCATCCATGGCTCTGGTCTTTCAAAGCGGCGCGCAAAGCTTGCCAGGGGAGTGTGGCGCAGCGATGGCGCGAGCGATATTCGTGAACGCCGCCCAAGGCCCGCAGATCGGCCAGATCGGGTGTGGCGGGGGCTGTGCCGGTGCTGATCAGGCTTTCGAAGGCATCGGCCAATGCATAGATTTCTGCTTCGGTTTTGCCAAGCACGGCATCGCCCATGAGGTCAGACGCGGCGGTGGTAATGGCGCATCCGCGGGTTTCGTGAGCGATGGCGGCGAGCTTGCCACCCGCACGCCGGATCCATAAATGTGTCCGGTCACCGCACATCGGGTTATCGCCTTCGGCATCGCCATCGAAGGCTGAAAGGCGGCCGGCATGATGCGGCGCCTTGGTGCGTTCCATGATGAGGCTTTGATACAGATCGGCGATGTTATCGGACATCAGCCAAACACCTGTTTGACGCGCCGCAAGCCGGCTGCCAGCGCATCGATTTCGCCGCGCGTCGTATACAGCGCGAAGGAGGCACGGGCCGTGCTATCAACACCGAGGCGGCCCATCAGCGGTTCGGCGCAATGATGACCCGCCCGCACGGCGATGCCCTGCTTATCCAGCAATGTCGCGACATCATGCGCGTGCACGCCATCGAGCGTGAACGATATAACGCCGCCACGATCCTGCGCGGCACCGAGAATATGCAACCCTTCAATAGCCGAGAGAACGGCGATGCCATGCTCGGTGAGATCGCGCTCATGGGCGGCAATGGCATCGAAACCGATGGCGCTGACATAATCGATGGCGGCGCCAAGACCGATTGCTTCAAGAATGGCCGGCGTGCCGGCCTCGAAGCGAAATGGCGGTTTGGCCCAGGTGCTGCGCTCATAGGAAACACGATCGATCATGTCACCACCGCCCATGAAAGGCGGCATGGAATCGAGGATCTCGCGCCGTGCCCAGAGCACGCCGATGCCTGACGGCCCGTAGAGTTTATGGCCCGAAAACACATAGAAATCGGCGTCCAGAGCCTGCACATCAACAGCGCGATGAACCACCGCTTGCGAGCCATCGAGCAGAATTTTGGCGCCATAGCGATGCGCGAGGGCTGCAAGCCGGGCGGCTGGCGTGTAGGTGCCGAGCACGTTGGACATATGGGTGATGGAGAGCAGCGCCACATTGCCGTCGGCAAGTTTGGCCTCGACATCATCCATGTCGATCTCGCCGGCATCGGTGATGCGGGCGATGCGCAATGTGATGCCGTGGGCATCACGCAGCATGTGCCAGGGCACGATATTGGCGTGATGTTCCATTTGCGAAATTAGCACGGCCTGGCCGGGCTTGATGTGGGTGCGGCCAAAACTATGAGCGACGAGATTGAGCGATTCTGTCGCGTTGCGGGTGAAGATGATTTCCGAGCGGTCACGCGCGTTGAGCAACGCCGCCACTTTGTCGCGCGCACCTTCATAGGCATCGGATGTGCGTTCGCTCATCCAATGCAAGCCGCGATGCACATTGGCATATTGGGTTTCCATGGCATTGACCATGGCATCAATCACGACGCGGGGCTTTTGCGCCGAGGCCGCGCTATCAAGAAAAACCAGCTTTTTATTATGGACGAGTTGACCCAGGATTGGAAAATCTGCACGGATTTTCTCGATATCCAATGTCGGGGCGTGCAAAACGTCGCTCATGATACAAGCTTGCTCCATGCGCCTTCGATGGCGCGTTCCAGCAAGGCGCGCGCCTGGTCATGGGTCACCGGGGCCAAAGCTTCATCGATGAAGGCGCGGATCAGCATGGCACGGGCTTCAGGTTCTGGAATACCGCGGCTGCGCAGATAGAAAATCTGCTCCGGATCCAGCGCGCCGATGGTCGCGCCGTGGCTGCATTTCACGTCATCGGCAAAAATTTCCAGCTCAGGTTTGCTGTCAATCTCGGCATGCGGCGAGAGCAAAAGCGCCTGGTTCATCTGGTAGCCGTCGGTTTTCTGTGCCGCGCGCGCAACTTCGATGCGGCCCTGGAAAACCCCCCGGCTATGGCCGGCCAGAACCGATTTCACGGTCTGGCGCGAGGCGCAATGGGGGGCATCGTGGCTGACGACGGAGGTGAAATCGGCGTGCTGGGTGCCCGCGAGCAATTGCGCGGCGTTGAGATGAATATCGGCCCCCGCGCCACCCAGCCGGGCATGAAATTCGGCGCGCGAGAGTTGCCCGCCGAGCACCAGGGAAAAACTTTCATAAGCGGCGGAGGCTGCAATATCGGCGAAAATCGTCGCCGTGTGAAATGCCGCCTCCGCCTCGTCCTGCAGGCGATAATGCGATAATTGTGCTGCGTCCGCCAGGCTGATTTCACTGACCGGATTATGCCAGTAAACGCCTTCGCCCTGAGCGATATCGATCAATGTGAGTTTAGCATTCCGCCCCAGGCTGATCCGGTGGCGCGGGAATAGCGCGATCGGCGCACCGGCTTGGCTGATCGAGATCAGAAGGATGGCGCCGGCATCTACATCATCGGGAATATCGATGGCGATGCCGGCTTGCCGATGTTGGGCGTTCAATATCGCGAGCGGCAGATCCGACTTGGTTGCTTCATGCGACGACAGACGCGCCCAGGCGGGCAGGACCGAGAGTGCCTCATCGAGAAAGCCATTGACGAACACGATGCGATTCATCGCCAGATCCGGCAGCAACGCGCTGTCGATGGCGGCTGGTGCAGGGGCCGCGAAGGCGAAGGATTTCAGCGCCTTGAGATCGGTATAATGCCAGGCTTCCAAATGGCGGCCGGGCAGATTGGCGAGCAGGTCGCTCATGCAGCCTCCAGGCCCGCATAGCCATGGGCTTCGAGCTCATGCGCCAATTCCGGGCCGCCGGAGCGGACGATGCGGCCATTGGCCAGAACATGCACGTAATCGGGCACGATATGATCGAGCAGGCGTTGATAATGAGTAATAACAAGAGCCGAGAAATCGGGGCCGCGCAGGGCGTTCACACCATCGGCGACGATTTTCAACGCATCGATGTCAAGCCCGGAATCGGTTTCATCGAGGATGGCAATGCGCGGCCGCAATAGCGCCATTTGCAGCACCTCGTTGCGCTTTTTCTCACCGCCGGAGAAGCCGACATTGACATTGCGCTTGAGCATGTCTTCGGGCATCGCGAGGCGCTTGATTTCCGCACGGGCGCGCTTGAGGAAGGCGACAGCGTCCAACTCGGGTTCGCCGCGGGCGCGCAAAATGGCGTTCAGCGCGGTGCGGATGAAATTCGCGTTGCCAACGCCGGGCAGTTCGACCGGATATTGAAAGGCGAGGAACACGCCGGCGGCCGCACGTTCCTCGGGCGCCATGGCAAGCAGATCAACCCCGTTTAATGTGGCAGTGCCGCCGGTGACTTCATAGCCATCGCGGCCGGAGAGCACATAGGACAAGGTTGATTTACCAGCGCCGTTCGGACCCATGATGGCATGGATTTCGCCTTGCGGCACGACCAGATCGATGCCGCGCAGGATTTCCTTATCGTCGATACGCGCGGAAAGATTTTTGATTTCCAACATGTCAGCCAACTGATCCTTCGAGACTTACGGCGAGTAATTTTTGCGCTTCGACGGCGAATTCCATCGGCAGCTCCTTCAGCACATCCTTGCAGAATCCATTGACGATCAGGCCCACGGAATCTTCCTCCGACAACCCTCTGGAGCGGCAATAGAAAAGCTGGTCATCGGCAATTTTAGAGGTCGTGGCTTCATGTTCCACTTTGCCGGTCGGGTTGCGGCATTCGATATAGGGCACCGTATGCGCACCACAGCGATCGCCGATCAGCAAGCTGTCACACTGGGTGAAATTACGCGCGTTGCGGGCATTGGGCATGATGCGCACAAGGCCGCGATAGGTGTTATTGGACTGCCCGGCCGAAATGCCCTTGGCAATGATGGTGCTGGAGGTATTGGCGCCGAGATGGATCATTTTGGTGCCGGTATCGGCCTGCTGATGATTATTGGTCACCGCGACAGAGTAAAATTCACCGACCGAGCCCTCGCCCTGCAGAATGCATGACGGATATTTCCAGGTGATCGCCGAGCCGGTTTCCACCTGCGTCCAGGAGATTTTCGAATTCGCCCCCCGGCAGGCGCCGCGCTTGGTGACGAAATTATAAATCCCGCCACGGCCCTGCGCATCGCCCGGATACCAGTTCTGAACGGTGGAATATTTGATTTTGGCTTCATCGAGAGCGACCAGTTCCACCACGGCGGCGTGAAGCTGGTTCTCATCGCGCATCGGCGCCGTGCAGCCTTCGAGATAGGATACGCTGGCCCCTTCTTCGGCGATGATCAATGTGCGCTCAAACTGGCCGGTATTGCGGGCATTGATGCGAAAATAGGTGGACAACTCCATCGGGCAGCGCACGCCGCGCGGAATAAACACGAAACTGCCGTCGCTGAACACGGCGGAGTTCAATGCGGTGAAATAATTATCGCCGGCTGGCACCACGCTGCCCAGATATTTGCGCACCAATTCAGGATGTTCACGCACCGCTTCACTGATCGAGCAGAAAATCACGCCGACTTTGCTGAGTGATTCCCGGAACGTGGTCGCCACCGAGACGCTGTCGAACACGGCATCGACCGCGACACCGGCGAGCGAGGCGCGCTCGTTCAGCGGAATACCGAGTTTTTCGTACATGGCGAGCAAATCAGGATCGACATCGGCCAGCGATTTGGGAGCTGGGCGCTTGGGCGCCGCATAATAATATAAATCGTTGTAATCGATCGGCGGATGTTTCACCCTTGCCCAATTTGGCTCTTCCATCTTCTGCCAGGCGGCGAAAGATTTCAGGCGCCAGGCGAGCAGCCATTCGGGCTCGCCTTTCTTTTCGGAAATCAGGCGCACGATGGCTTCATTGAGACCGCGCGGTGCAAATTCCATTTCGATGTCCGTCTCGAACCCATATTTATAGGTCGATCCGGTGATCTGCTGGACGGTATCGAGCGTTTCGGCGATAGCGGGCATTGTTTCGACCTCTAATCGGAAAAAGCGGCAAGGGCAGCGGGCAGGCGTAGCGAAATAGGTTGGCAGTCACCGGCCATGTCGGCCAGGCTGATCGAGCGCAAGGCATCCCGTATGGCCTCGTTCACCGGCGTCCAGCGGCCTGCCATGGGGCAGAGCGAATGGCTCTCACAGCCGCCAGAGCCGCCTTCGACACAGGCGGTCAGGGCAATCGGGCCGTCGATTGCGACAATCACGTCCGACACCGGGATGGCCGATAAAGGCCGCGCCAGCCGATAGCCGCCATGTGCCCCGCGCTGGGAGATCACCAGGCCGGTTTGCGTCAATGATTTCAAAACCTTCGCCACGGTCGGCTCGGGGATGCCGATGGCACCGGCGATGCAAGGCGAGGTCGCGACGCCATCGGCCTGCGACAGGCGAACCAGCACCGCGACGGCGTAATCGGTTAAACGGGATAATCTCAACATGGCACAACCTATTGCGGACCTTGTTGGTCCTGATTGCAGATGGGGCATGATTCCCCCGCCGTCAACCACCTTGTGCGATTGTTCAACCGGCTTGGTCGGCTCAATATAGCCCAATGAACCAAAATATCGTCGAGCCGCGCCACGCGGCCAGTATCATCCTGCTGCGCCATGACCAAGCGGGGCTGAAGGCCCTGATGGGTTTGCGCGGTGCCGGGCACAAATTCATGCCCAATAAAATGGTCTTCCCCGGCGGTGCTGTGGATGATGCCGATTATGGCGCCCCCCTCGCCCAGCCTTTGCCGCCCGCCGTGCGCGCCCGGCTGGAGCGTGGCGCGACACCGGATCTGGCGCTGGCGCTGGGCCATGCGGCGGCCCGTGAGTTGGCCGAGGAAACCGGGCTGAGCCTGGGCGAGCCGCCGGATTTGAGCCGGATTGATTATCTCTGCCGGGCAATAACCCCGCCCGACCGCGCCTATCGCTTCGATGCGCGGTTTTTCGTCGGTGATTTTTCGCTCCTGACGGGCACTCTGGCTGGCTCCGGTGAGCTCGAATCACTCGATTGGTATCTGGTTGATGACATGCTCAAGCTCGATTTGGCGCTGGCCACCCGGGTGGTGATGCAGAAATTGCTGGAATATCTGGATCAGGACCCCGCCACCCGCTCTAGCGGGCCGGTTCCGGTGCTGCGTGACCGGGGTTGGGTGACAGAATAGTGCCGACCAGCGCCGGCAAAGCGGAAATATCATCAAGCCGCGGCGCGCCATGGGCCATCTCGGGCAGGCCATAGCCCCAGCCGGCGTAAATCGCACTCACACCCAGCCCGCGCGCCGCCAGCATGTCATTCTGATGATCGCCGATCATAACGGCCTGATCAGCACTCACGCCGAGGGCGGTGAGGCTGGCCTGCAAATGCCGCGGATCGGGCTTGCGAAACGCTGTCGAATCGCCGCCGGTGATGGCCGTGAAATAGCTATCGAGCCCGAGATCGCGCAGAATCGTCCGCGCGGGTGCGACCGGCTTGTTGGTGCAGACCGCCAGATGATAACCACGGGCGACCAGCGTTTTCAGCGCCTGTTCCATGCCCGGAAAGGCCCTTGTATCGTCCGCGGCATGGGCTTCGTAATCTTCCAAGAAGTCGGTTTGATGGGCCTCGTTCGCCTCCAGCCCGCGGGCGGCAAAGGCGCGCTCCACCAATTTGCGCGCGCCATCGCCGATCATCGGCATGACATCGGCGCGGCTCAGCGCGGCCAGGCCCAATTTGGCGAACAGCCGGTTGAGCGCCGCGCGAATATCGATCTCCGAATCGATCAAGGTCCCATCGAGATCGAATATTACGGCAGACGCCATGACACACTCCGACATTGAATTTGACTTCCGCCCCCTTTGACACAGCGCAACCACCCATGCCACCCCGGATGCATGGAACGCACCGCTATTATTCTCGCCGCCGGATTAGGCACGCGGATGAAATCCGCCTTGCCGAAAGCCGCCCACCCGATCGCCGGGCAGCCGATGCTGACCCATCTGATCAATGCCTGCACGGCCTATTTCAGCCGGATTGTCGTGGTCAGCGGGCCCGGCATGACCCAGATCGAGGCGTTGGCCGCACCGCATGATGTCGTGGTGCAGACCGAACGGCTTGGCACGGCCCACGCCGCCTTGCAGGCGGCGGCGCATTTCGGCACCGGCCCGGTTGCGATTTTATATGCCGACAACCCGCTGATCAGCCCGGCCACACTTGCCGCCCTGGCCGCGCGGCTGGCGCAAGGTGACGCGCAATTGGTGCTGCTGGGCATGACGCCGCCGGACCCGGGCCGTTACGGGCGGATCATCAGCAACGGCGCCTATGTCGAGCGGATTATCGAATATGCCGATGCCAGCGCGGCTGAGCGGGCGGTGGGCTTGTGCAATGCCGGCGGGCTGATGGCGCACGCGTCCGACATGGTGCGCTGGCTGGCGGCCGTGCGGCCTGACAATGAAAAAGGCGAATATTATCTGACCGACATTGTGGCCCTGGCGCGGGCGGAGGGGGCGAGGGTCGCCGCCTTGGATGCGCCGTTTGCCGAATGCCGCGGGATCAATTCGCGCGCCGAACTTGCCGCCGCCGAAGCCGGGCTGCAGGAGGGGCTGCGCGCCGCTGCCATGGATGAGGGTGTGGCCATGCAGGCACCCGAGACCGTGTTTTTGGCAGCCGACACCAAGCTCGCTGCCGATGTCAGCATCGGCCCTTATGTCGTCTTCGGGCCCGGCGTGCAGGTGGCCCGCGGCGCGCAGATCAAGGCGTTTTCGCATCTTGAGGGCTGCCGGATTGAAGCCGGCGCCATCATTGGCCCCTACGCGCGCATCAGGCCCGGCAGCGTCATCGGTGCAGGCGCGCATATTGGCAATTTTTGTGAAACCAAGGCGGCCGATATCGGCCCGGGCGCGAAAGTGAATCATTTGAGTTATATCGGCGATGCCGCGATCGGCGCGCGAACGAATATCGGCGCCGGCACGATCACCTGCAATTATGACGGCACGCAGAAGCATAAAACAATGATCGGCGCAGATGTCTTTGTCGGCTCCGATACCGCCTTGGTCGCACCGGTGACTGTCGGCGATCATGTGATCATCGGCGCGGGCAGCGTGATTACTGAAAATATCGAGGCCGATTCATTGGCCATCGCGCGCGGGCGGCAAGTGACCAAGCCCGGCCGCGGAACCCGCTCCAAACCTGCCCGGAGGGCCTAGAGATGTGTGGAATTGTAGGCGTGATCGGCCGTGCCGCGGCCGCCCCCTTATTGCTCGATGGGCTGCAGCGCTTGGCTTATCGGGGATATGACAGTGCGGGCATTGCAACCTTGGTGGATGGTGCCATCGAACGGCGGCGCGCCGAGGGCAAGTTGGTTAATCTGGCTAACGCTCTGGCAGCGCAGCCTCTGGCCGGGCTGATCGGCATCGGCCACACGCGCTGGGCGACGCATGGCGCACCCACCGAGACCAACGCCCATCCGCACGGCACCGCGCGCGTGGCCGTCGTGCATAACGGCATCATTGAAAACCATGCGGAGTTGCGCGCCGAACTTTCCGCCCTGGGGCAGGAATTCAGCACCGAGACCGATACCGAGACCGTTGCGCAATTGGTTGATCTGCATCTGCAGCGCGGCATGGCACCGATTGAAGCGGCCTCGGCGGCCTTCGCCCGGCTTGAAGGGGCTTATGCGCTGGCCTTGATATTTGCCGGGCACCCTGAATTGATCATCGGCGCGCAGAGCGGTGCGCCGCTCGCCGTCGGTTATGGCGATGAAGAGATGTATTTGGGATCAGACGCTCTGGCCCTCGCCCCCCTCACCCGCCGTATCGCTTATTTGGAAGATGGCGACTGGGTGGTGGTAACGCGCCAGGGTGCGGCATTTTTCGATGCGCAAAATCAACCGATCAGCCGCGAGATCAGGCTGACCAATTTGACCGGCGCCTCGATCGGCAAGGGCAATTTCCGGCATTTCATGGAAAAGGAATTGCATGAACATCCCGTTGTGATCGGCGATGTGCTGCACCGGATGATCGACCCCGCGCGGCACATGCCCGTGCTGCCTGCACTACCCTTCGATCTGGCGACCGCACCGCGGGCGACCATCAGCGCCTGCGGATCGGCATATTATGCCGGGCTCACCGGCCGGTTCTGGCTGGAATCGCTTGCGCGATTGCCCTGCGATGCCGATGTGGCAAGCGAATTTCGCTATCGTGCCCCGCCTTTATCCGCCGGCGGGCTGGGCATCCTGGTCAGCCAATCGGGTGAAACCGCCGACACGTTAGCGGCATTGCGCTATTTGCGCGGCCACAAGCAAAGCATCGTTTCGGTATTGAATGTACCCGAATGCACCATGGCGCGCGAGAGCGACTGCGTGCTGGAAACCGTGGCCGGGCCTGAAATTGGGGTTGCCAGCACCAAAGCCTTCACCGCGCAATTGACGGTGCTGGCCGCGTTTTCTCTGGCGGCGGCACAAGCGCGCCGAACCCTCAATGATGGCGAAATATCAAGGCTGGTTGGCGCATTATTGGAAGTGCCCGGCAAAGCCGCGCAGATTCTTGCTGATCCCGGGCCGATCATGGCGTTGGCCAAGCGCATCGAACAGGCGCGCGACGTGCTCTATCTCGGGCGCGGCGCCTGCTTCCCGACCGCTCTGGAAGGGGCGCTGAAGCTCAAGGAAATCAGCTATATCCATGCCGAAGCCTATGCGGCGGGCGAGATGAAACATGGGCCGATTGCGCTGATCGATAAATATGTGCCGGTGATTGCAATCGCCCCTTCAGGGCCGCTATTTGAAAAGACCGCCTCCAACCTGCAGGAGGCGGCCGCACGCGGTGGCCAGATCATCGTATTCTCCGATCAAGCAGGTGCCGCCAAGCTCGCCAATATCGCCACCGAGACGATTATTCTGCCCGATTGCGATCCGTTCGTCGCACCCATTTTATACGCCATTCCGGTCCAGATGCTCGCGTATCATGTGGCATTGCTGAAGGGCACCGACGTTGACCAGCCGCGCAATCTCGCCAAATCGGTCACGGTCGAATAACCGGCTGCAAAAAACGCCGCCGGGTGATTTGGAGTCATAAAGTTTACTCCTGAATAATAAAGTATACTCGTCGGCAATAAAGCTTACTCCAAAATTTTACCTTTAATCCTGTCAACGGCGGCGGAAAAATGTGCCAGATGAGCGCAACCCGCATCGAGGTCACACAATGCTAAGCCAGCTGAAGATCGGGATTTTTATGGTATCGAGTAGAAGAGCGAACAGCGTTGCGCTGAGCAGTGTGGCGAGAACAAGAAACGGGCTGACAGCGATCATCGCAAAGCCGGTGATGGCCATGATCCCCGCGATCGCGATGGCCGCGAGGGAGGAGGCAGCGACCCACAGGCTAGGGCGTGAGTGCCAGAAATGGCGGCGTTCGCGGATCGCATAGATCGAGGTCTGACTGCCGAATACCAGGGCGAGGAACGCCAGGGTGCGGATGGGACCGAGGCCGAGGCCGAGGCCGAACATTCCGACCGCGACAACGCCAGTACAGAAGGCCAACAGGCCCAACCCCATCAGGACGCCGGCGATGGTCAGGTTGCCGATACGCCAGACGTTGGGGATCGGTGAGGTATAGACGTTGTCCGTCGTCAGCGACATCGAAAGGAAATCGCCGGTGATCAGATAAATCACGATCAGTAGCGGGGTCAGGATTGCGTGGCCGGTCATCAGCAGGCCGAGGGCGAGAAACAGCACAGTCGCCAGTTTTCTGGTGATGGTGTTCAATGTGTAGGTCTGGATGCGCTGGAAGGTGATGCGGCCTTCTTTGACCGCGGCGAGGATGCCGGCGAGGCCGGGTCCTGTCAGCACCATGCCGGCCGCCGATTTCGCAACATCAGTAGCGGTCGATACCGCGATTCCCATTTGTGCCTGGCGTAGGGCTGGTGCATCGTTCGCGCCATCGCCGCACATGCCCACGGTGTGATGAGCCTGCTGAAAGGCTTTGACCAGCTTGTACTTGTCTTCGGGCAGCACGCCGGCGAACACGGCGAAGCTTTCCGGGCGAACATCGGCCGGGATGGTGCCGACCGGGCAAACCGGACCATCGAGTCCGACGGCGCGGGCGACGATAATGGCGGTGGTTGGGGCATCGCCTGTGACCATCACGGTGCGGACACCGAGGGCTTTCAACTGCGCGATCAGAGTGGCGGAATCGTCGCGCGGCGGATCGCTGAGAGCGATCAGCCCGGCCAGGCGCATCGCCTGTGCCGGGCCAAAGGCCACAGCGAGCACGCGGAAGCCCTTGGCTTGGAGCGCCTCCGCGGTGGCAGCCGCCCCCGGCATGGGCTGAATCAACGCGGTTACCGCTGCGAAGGCGCCTTTGACGATGCGCTGGTGTGCACCGTCGGGTCCGGTGACGTCCGCCGCGGACATTTTGGTGGTTGGATCGAAGGGGATAAATTTGATCATAGTCGGAGGATCGGGGACCGAGGTGCTAAGTGCTGCATCCCGGATCGCGCCATCGACGGGGTCCTGTCCGCCATCCGAGCTGGCCAGCGCGGCGAAGCTGAGGACCTGCGCCTCATCGAAATCCGGCATCGGGGTGATAGCAGTGACCTTCAGCTCATTGCGGGTCAGCGTGCCGGTTTTGTCGGCGCAGAGGACCGTCATTGTGGCAGCTTCATCGACCGCGGAGAGGCGCGTCGGCAGCACGTTCAATCGCCCGAGTGCGCGGGCGCCGATCGCGGCGGCAAGGGTGAAGGTGGCGGGGAGGGCGACCGGGATCGAGGCGAGAATCGCGGTGAGCACAAGGGGGATGATGTCGCGCGTGCCCATGCCGATGTGGATCGCGTATGTCACCAGGAACAGGGTGACCATGCCGTTGAAGCCGGCAAGATTGCGCACCACCCGCAGAACCGCCTTCTGTTGGGCACTGACGACATGGGCAATCTTGACCAGTTCGGCGGTGCGACCGAATTTGGTCCTGACCCCGGTTGCCATGACCAGGGCGACCGCCTCGCCCCGCCGCACCAGAGCGCCGGCGTAGGTTTGCACACCGGGGCCGGCCTCGATCGGCACCGACTCCCCGGTCAGCATCGACTGATCAAGCAAAACCTCGCCATCGATCAGGATGACATCGGCGGCGACGATGCCACCGAGCGAGAGTTTCACCACGTCGTCCGGCACCAGGTCGCGCGTGGGGCGAATGACCCAGGTGCCGTCTCGCCTGACCGAGGCGTTCAACGCAAGGCGCGATTTTAGCGCGTCAAGCGTTGCCTGCGCGCGACCCTCCTGCAGAAGGCCAAGGGTGGCATTGAACAGGAGAAGGGCGGCGACGACTGCGGCTTCGATGCGATCGCCCAGCACGATCTGTAGCACGATCGCCGCTTCCAGCATCACCGGCACTGGCGCCCAGAATTTGCCGAGCACCCGTGGCAGGAACCCGACCGTTGTTTCCGGCATGGCATTGGGGCCGTATTGGGCGAGGCGGGCGGCGGCCTGCACGCTGGAGAGGCCGGTCGTGCTGGTGGCGTGATCGGCGGCGGTCGCCGGTGGTGGTGAGTCGTTCAAAACGCCACCCACACGCCGCTGAACACCTTGTCGTTCACGCAGGTGCCGTATTTGGGGTTGCTGTCGATCTGATCGTAGGATTTGGTCATGCCATAGTTCTGGTGGATCAGTTCCGAGGTCGTGACGGTCAGATCATCGACGTGGTCGCGGCGGCTGGAAGTGAGACCCTCGACGTCGCGCGCCGCCCAGTTCTGCGACTCTTGGATGAAGCTGGACTGGAGCGAAAACGCCTGTTGGGGTTCGATCCATTGAAACTGGGTGTCGACTTCGAGATCGATGATGTGATTTGTCGCCCCGCTGACCACGGCGGCGGGGCAAGGATTGTCCAGCAGGGCGTAATCGCCGATCTCGAAGAAATGACTGTCCCGGGTGCGCTGTAACGCGAGGCGGACATAGGGGATCACGCCATCATCTTGGGTCGCGGCGCCGAGGCCCAGCGCGTAGCTCATTTGATTGGACAGCGATTTATAGAGGTCGACCTCGGCATAGATCATGTTGTTGATTTCCACTGAGATCTAACCCGCGATTTTCATCGAGAATTGACCCGGAAGGTTCCATTTAGATGAATGAATTTGCTCGCTAAAATAAAGCGCGAGTGTTTTTCATCAGACGAAAAACACTCTAACGCATTACGCTCTAGCCGCGAGTCACTCAAAAAAAGTCAATCACCTGTGTGTTCATGTACCAACGCTGCCAGGTGTTTAAAGCTAGAACTTCTGTCTTGCGTGCTTTGTCCGCCAGCAGATCGATGAAGATCACTGCCTATCCATGCCCCTCATTCATTGACGTCAAAAATAAGCTCACGCATGTGAATAATCGAGCACTACCCGGGACGGCACTTTGCCGTGTTCAAGCCGATCAAACACGTCGTTGATGGCCGAAAGCGGCTGCAACTCGAAATCCACCTTCACCTTGCCAGCCGCAGCGAACGCCAATGCTTCCGCCATATCCTGCCTTGTTCCGACAAAAGACCCACGAATGGTAATGCAATTCGCCACGACATCGAATAGTGGCACCGGGAATTCGCCAGGCGGCAGTCCGACCAGCACGCAGGTGCCGCGCTTACGGGTCATGCCGACACCCTGTTTGAACGCGATGAGCGAGGGTGCCGTGATTAAAACGCCGTGCGCGCCGCCATGCGTTCCTTCGGCGACGGCCGCCGCCGCATCACCGTCTTTCGCATTGACCAGGAAGTCAGCGCCCAACTTTTTGGCGTGCGCGAGTTTGCCGTCATCGATATCGACCGCGCAAACTTGCAGGCCCATGGCTTTGGCATATTGAATGGCGAGGTGCCCGAGGCCGCCGACACCGGAGATGGCAATCCAGTCGCCTGGCTTTGCCTTGGTCTCTTTGATGCCCTTATAGCTGGTCAGACCGGCACAAATAAGCGGGGCCGCAGCCTTGGGGTCAAGCCCTTTGGGGATATGGGCGACGTAATTGGGATCAGCCAGGATATACTCCGCGAACCCGCCGTTCTTCGTGTAGCCGCCAAATTGCGCCTCGGCACACACAGTCTCCCATGCCGAGAGACAATGTTCGCAATGACCACAAGCCGAGTACAGCCAGGGCACGCCCACACGATCACCCTCCTTGACGATCGTAACACCGGCGCCAAGGCCGACCACAATGCCGATGGCTTCATGCCCCGGAATAAATGGCAAGCTTGGCTTGATGGGCCAGTCGCCATGGGCGGCGTGGAGATCCGTATGACAGACGCCACAGGCCTCGGTTTTCACCAATATTTGTCCCGGTCCTGGAACGGGAATTGCCCATTCCATCATCGTCAAGGGTTTGCCGAATTCCTGTACTACCGCCGCGTGCATCGTCTTTGTTTTCGCCGATTTTGTGCCGATATCCATCACGTTTTTCCTTTTTGTTTATGCTGCTGCTTTGCCAAGACCGCGCACCGCTTCGATCATTTTCGTCAGTACGACGGCAGCGTCGCCGTAAACCATGTTGCAGTTCTCGCCATAAAAGAGCTCATTCTGAATGCCGGCATACCCTTTGCCTTCACCACGTTTCACAACATACACCTGCTTTGACTTGTCCGCATTGAGGATGGGCATGCCGTAGATGGGCGATGATTTGTCGGTCCGCGCGGCCGGGTTCACGACATCATTGGCACCGATGACAAGGGCCACATCGGTGTTCGCAAACTCGTCATTGATATCCTCCAGCTGGAAGATCATGTCGTACGGAACACCGGCTTCTGCCAACAGAACGTCCATTTGGCCCGGCATACGACCGGCTACGGGATGGATTGCGAATTTGACGTCGACCCCTGTTGATTGCAGTAGCTTGACGAATTCATAGAGTTTCTGCTGGCCTTGCGCAGCGGCGAGCCCGTAACCCGGTATGATGATGACCTTGGCCGCATAATTCATAAAAATGCCGGCGTCAGAGGCCTCGGTCGGCTTCAGGCTGCCTTTCATGTCGCTATGCTTGTGCTTGGGTGCATCGCCGAAATTTGAAAACAGGACATTGCTGACCGACCGATTCATCGCTTTGGCCATGACCAATGTGAGCATTAGGCCAGCGGCACCGACGACCATACCCGCGATCATCAAAGCCGGGTTTTGCAACACAAAGCCCTCCAGCCCCACGGCGAGGCCGGTACAGGCATTATAGATCGAGATCACCACCGGCATATCCGCCCCACCGATCGGCAAAGTCATCAAAATACCGAAGATCATGGCGCAGCCGAAAAAGAGATAGATGAGCCCAGATGACATAGCACCGGTACGATCGAGCAGTATGATATATACACCAAGGGCCAGAGTGATCAGGAAAACTGCCGCATTGACGATTTTCTGACCGGGGAAGCGCAACGGCTTATTGAGAATGCTTTGCAATTTTGCCCAGGCGATCAAAGAGCCCGAGAAAGACACCGCGCCGATCAATGCGCCCAGCAACGTGACCGTGAGTGGCGTCATACCCGTGGCGTGCCGGCCGAATAATTCCACCGCGGCGATAGCACCGGCCGCACCACCGCCCATACCGTTATAAATCGCGACCATTTGCGGCATCGCGGTCATTGCCACTTTTTTGCCCGCCCACCAAGCAACCCCGCCCCCGATAGCAATGGCGATCACCGCCAGCCCGATATTAACGGGCAGAACTGGTGTTGCTGCAGCACTGACACCAAAAATATCGAGGAAGCTGACCAGAACGACAACCGCCATGCCGATGCCTGCGACAAAAATGCCGGACGGCGCGGTGACCGGCGAGGCCATTCGATGCAGGCCGTAAAGCAACAGGAAGGCCGCGACGAGATCGACCGCACCGATGGTGAGTTGGGGAAGGAGTGATAACATCAGCTCAACCTTTCCTCGGACGATGATGGGCCTTATGTTTGAGCGCCGGGCTGCTAGTTTGGAACATCGCCAGCATGCGCTCGGTGACTGCATAGCCGCCAGCCGCGTTGCCGGCGCCGAGCAGCACGGCAACAAAGCCGATAATCTGCTCGGTGAGCGTGCTCGCATTCAACAGGACCAAAATGCCGCCGATCACCACAATGCCATGGACAAAATTCGAACCCGACATCAAAGGCGTGTGAAGAATCGCTGGCACGCGTCCAATGATGATCCAACCCGCAAAAGCTGCCAGCATGAATATATAAAGCCCAACTATGCCACTGATACTGATCATTTCAACACTCCGTTCAAGCCGCTTTCTGGCGTTGGTTTGGCTTCAACATTCATCATTTTGCCAGCATGGGTCATCGCTGTTTTGGCCAGCACTTCATCAGTCCAATCGATGGTGACGATATTGTCCTTGAGCATCAGGGCCAGCAGATTAAACTGGTTTTTCGCATAGAGCGTGCTGGCGTCTTCGCTCAGTAAGGAGGCAACATTAAGCGGTGCCACAATGGTGACCCATCCCTCTTGCACGGTCTCACCCGGCACCGATGACTCGCAATTGCCGCCACCTTCGGCCGAAAGATCGACGATCACCGCACCTGGCTTCATACCGGCCACCTGCGCTTTGCTGATCAGCTTCGGCGATTTTTGGCCTGGCACGGCGGCCGTGGTAATGATGAGATCTGATTGTTGAATATGCTTTGTTAGAATATCAGCGATTTTTTTACGTTCCTCAGGGTTTAATTCGCGCGCATAACCGCCCTTGCCGGTCGCATCGACGCCTGTCGCCACGAACGTGGCACCGAGGGACGCTACCTGGGCTGCAGTGTCAGGCCGCACATCATAGCCTTCGACAACGGCACCAAGACGGTGTGCCGTAGCAACCGCTTCCAACCCGGCAACGCCAAGGCCCATGACGAGAATTTTCGCCGGCCCAATGGCACCCGCCGCCGTCGTTATTTTCGGCAAAATGCGCTTGAGATGAGTCGCTCCCAACATGACAGCAAGATAGCCGGCCAACGCAGACTGCGTAGATAGCGCATCCATCGCCTGAGCACGCGTTGAGCGTGGAATGGTCTCCATCGCGAAGCAGGTGATCTTCTTCTCAAGCAGCTTCTTCACCAAAGCCGACTGATTATGAGCGTAGATGAACGAAATCAAGATCGCACCTTCCCTCATGGCATCGACGATCTCAATAGCGGGGGGCTGAACAGCGAGCACCACATCCGCTGCACCGACAAGTGCAGCGGTATCCTCGATAAATATGACATCCTTGAAAGCTGCATCGGCGCACATGATGCCGGCACCCGCATTGGGCTGCATGTGCAGTCTGCCGCCCAGTTTTTGTATTTTGGCGGCAACAGAGGGCACCATGACAATACGACGTTCGTGCGGCTCGGATTCCTTGAGGACAGCAATATTTACATACATGAATTGATCCGCCTGCTACAATTCGTACTCATTTACCGCCCTAGGCCTTTGACGCACTCGCAGGTGTCAAAGGCAGCGTCATTAAAGCCAACGCTCACGCTTGAATAACCACACCGGAGACATATGACTCCGGCGTGGCGTATAAAACACCGCTTAGGCCTCAGACAGGTGCATCCATCACCGCGTGACGAACCAACTTTTTGTTGACGAACTCCTGGATTCCCATATCGCCAAGCTCGCGGCCATAACCAGAATCCTTGATCCCGCCGAAGGGTAATTCTGGGTCCGACCAATCGATATTGTTAATGAACATCATACCGGTCTCAACGCGGCTCGCCACACGTTCACCACGCGCGATATCTTTCGTGAATACCGATCCGCCAAGGCCAAAATCCGAATCATTGGCGAGCGCGACCGCGGCGTCCTCATCCTTGACACGGAAGAACATCGCGACCGGGCCGAAGAATTCATCGCGAAACGCGGGGTTACCTGGCTTTACGTCCGTCAGGATTGTCGGCGCCATGAACGACCCGGGCCGATCAATCCGCTTGCCACCCATCACGAGTGTAGCGCCTTTGGCCATCGCATCGGCAACCTGCTTCTCAAGCGTGACAAGAGCAGCTTCACTGGACAAAGGGCCCAAGGTGGTTTTCTCATCCATCGGATCACCCGGTTTGAGAGCTTCCAAAGCAACCTGGAATTTCTCTAAAAACTTGTCCGCCAATGACTCGACGACGATAAAGCGCTTTGCCGCACAACAAGTTTGGCCTGTATTATACATCCGGCCCCAAACCGCCCATTTGACCGTAAGATCCAGATCGGCGTCTTCCAACACGATGAACGCATCAGAACCGCCAAGCTCCATTGATGAAATTTTTACGTTCTTGCCGGCACATGCAGCTATCGTCCGACCCGCATCGACGCTTCCGGTCAAGGCAACACCCTTGATCCGCGGATCATTAATCAGCTTGTCCGTCTGGTCATGCGAAATTTGTAGATTGGTATATAGGCCAACAGGCGCACCGGCCTCAATCCAGAGTTTCTCGAAAGCGATCGCGCATTGGGGAACATTGCTCGCATGTTTTACCATAAGAACATTACCCGCCATCAAATGGGGGCCCGCTACCCGCGCCAATTGGTAATAGGGGAAATTCCAGGGTTCGACACAGAATATTACACCGATCGGGCTGCTTTCCATATGCGCCGTGCCATGAACTGGATGAAGTTTCACCGGAGCCAGAAATTTCTCCGCATTTTTTGCGTAATACGCAAGGATACGTGCAGAAAAATCTACCTCGCCACGCGCTTCGCTAATGCGCTTGCCCATCTCCAATGTCATCGTCTTAGCAAGATTATCCATGTTCGCCAGCATGAGTTCGCCGACTTTTGCCACGATTTTGGCGCGCTCCGCATAACTGATCTTGCGCCATTTCTCAAAGGCCGCTGTTGCTGCCGCAAGCTTCGTCTCAAGCTGGCGGTCGGTAACGGTCTCGAATATCTGCACCGTTTTGCCGTTAAATGGGTTGATCGTCTGATAGGCCATATTACGTTCCTTTTGAATGTCATGCTTGGCCGTTCTGACCGCGGCCGATATCTCACCATTCTCGCGCTGTGACAGAGCATACGCGTGCCAACCAGCTGAATGAGGGGCCAGAGTATCTCGAGATGCCCAAGTATGGCGTTGATACAGATCAATCATCCCCCATCAATGGACCAAGGTTAATCTGCGCAACTTGAAATGGTCAGGATATTCCGACCGTTCGATATGTATCCGCACGCGATTATAACGATGCATAGCTCGCCGTCCGACAGCGCTGAGCTTATCGGATGACTGCTTGCAGATCGCATAGGTAGTTTCCGATTCTATCGGGCCACACGGGCCGCCTGTTATAGACCTCACTGTAAATTATCCTTGTCTTCGGCCTCTGTCCTTACCTTTATGCCGCTCAGACAATTTGCGAAACTACCATCACACGCACATTGAGGAATATCAGTCCATGAAAGCGCTCATCTATCAGGGACCCTCCAAAAACTCACTGAGTGAACACGCGAAGCCCGAAATCATTGAGCCGACGGATGCCATCGTCAAAATGACCAAAACCACGATATGTGGAACCGATCTGCATATTCTGAAGGGTGATGTCGCGACCTGTAAGCCGGGTCGTATTCTTGGTCATGAAGGTGTGGGGATTGTCGAAACCATCGGCCCGGCTGTGTCTATCTTCAAGCCAGGTGACCACGTTCTCATCTCGTGCGTCAGTGCCTGCGGCCGATGCGAATACTGCCGCCGGCAGATGTTCTCCCATTGCACGACCGGCGGTTGGATCCTGGGCAATACCATAGATGGCACCCAAGCTGAGTTTGTCCGTATTCCCTATGCCGACAACAGCCTCTATCCGATTCCCGATGGCGCGGATGAAGATGCTCTTGTAATGTTAAGCGATATATTACCGACCGGCTTTGAATGCGGCGTTCTTAATGGCAAGATTACACCAGGAAGCACTGTTGCGATTGTCGGTTCCGGACCGATCGGGTTGGCCGCCCTGCTTACCGCGCAATTCTTCTCTCCTGGCGAGATCATCATGATCGATCTTGATGACAACCGTCTCGAAGTTGCTAAGCGCTTCGGTGCGACAGCGACGATTAATAGTCGTGACGGCAAGGCCGCCGAAGCAGTCATGAAGCTGACCGGCAATCGTGGTGTCGACACGGCCATCGAGGCTGTCGGCATTCCCACCACATTTGTATTATGTGGCGAGATCATCGCCGCTGGTGGAACGATTGCAAATATCGGCGTCCATGGGGGTAAGGTTGACCTGCACCTGGAAAAGCTATGGGACAGGAATATTTTTATCACGACACGATTGGTCGATACAGTGAGCACGCCGATGCTGCTGAAGATTCTTCAGGCCAAAAAGATCGATCCGACACGCTTAATCACGCACCATTTCAAGCTCGCCGATATTCTGCAAGCCTATGAAACCTTCGCACATGCCGCCGATACCCGCGCCCTCAAAGTGATCATTGATGCCTGAAGGTCAGTCCATCCGACGACATCATTGCCGCCTCTATGTCGGTCCGGCGCTCAGTTGAGGCATAGATATCAAGGCAATGATGGATTTTGACCGTCTGCTGAAGTGCCCCGATCAAGCCGGGCAATATTAATAAAGAAACATTATCTTCCGGGACTAGAATATGCAACTTTAAACAGCCACCTGACTGAGCAAGTGAGCCCAGGAAGTGCATCAACGCTAGAATGATCGGTTTCGTATCCAAAATATCGATTGCCATTAAATTGCGTATTTGCATGATCTGGCCATCGAGGAGAGTGAGCTCTCGCCTATAGCAGACCATGCCGCTGAAATGGTGGCGGCTAATCCGCCGAGCCGTTAAGACCCCTGCCAATGTGCCACGGCGCCGATCGAGCGCTGAAAGAGCAAAACGGCGCCAAGCCTGTAGATCGACACTAGGCGCCACCAGCTTAACCAAAGGAAAGAGCAGAGAGATAGCGGTTCGTGACAAAGGTTCGACGATAATCTGGTCCATTTTGCCTCCTGATAGCTCTCCTCTATGTGGCTATCGGTCCCGATGCATTGATCTAACTCAAATGGCCGAGACGATATTTGGCGGCCGACATGCTATCCAAATTGGCGATAAAGGATGGCTGACACCCGAAGGATTTTTGCATCCGGCGGTAATGACATAACTTTTTGAGTTTGGAGACCGTCACCATGCGAGATGTCCCTTACGTTCGCCGCCCTATCACAACAAACCCGCCAAACAGCCCGACGGCCCGCCAATGTCATGACTGTGGGGCACGCCATATCGGGCTGTGCGATGCGCTCTCAGATGATGACATCGGATTTCTGGCTCGCGTTGCTCAGTCGGTAAGCATGCCCGCGGGTAAATCCTTCATCGAGGAAGGAAGTCCTTCGGCATATTTCTATGATATAAATTTGGGTGATGTACGCGTTCATAAATCCCTACCCGACGGTCGGCGCCAAATCACTGGATTCATGGGCATTGGCCATTTCCTCGGTCTTTCGGTATCGGGCACATATGCCTTCAGCGCCGAAGCACTTAACGATGTGCAATTATGCCGTTTCGACCGTTCTTCATTACTCTCTGTCTTTGCTGAATTCCCCGCAATAGAAGCGAAACTTTTGGAGGTAGCGGTCCATGAAATGGTCATCGCACAGGAGCAGATGCTTTTGCTTGGCCGCAAAACAGCTTTGGAGCGGGTGGCGAGTTTCATTGATTCCTGGACCGAACGACATGCGCCGCTATCTAATCGACCACGATCTTATGCCCCAGTCACGTTTCTCCTTCCGATGAACCGCACTGATTTGGCGGATTATCTGGGATTGACACCAGAGACCGTATCGCGATCATTTAGTCAGTTGAAACGGGATGGGCTGATCAATTTCAATAATCCACAGGAAATCTCAGTCCTACAACCCCATCATATAGCTGCCATGACCTGTGGGTGAGTTTGTATCATCAACCCGTCATCAACTTGGGCTAATCTTTGCACCCCATATTTGCGCGTGGCCGATATGTCCCCGACATCCGTGCGATAAATTGATCTGCGTCAATGCACGCGGGCGAGATCACTTGCATAAGCGTGATGCTCGTCGTGACAAATTGAAATCTAGATCACGCAGGCTTCCTTTAAGGTGAGGGTGCTACCCTTTTTCGGTCATCAGTCAGAATGCTGGTTCCGGCGAGCATGTGAATAGTTCGAATTTGGAGGATTACATGTCTCAAGATAGCCAATTACAGCAAGCCATTCTCGCAGAATTAAATTGGGAACCCAGCGTGCTGGCCGGACATATCGGCGTTACCGCCAAAGACGGTGTCGCCACACTCAGCGGTCATGTCGAAAGCTATCCACATAAACACGCCGCTGAGATGGCGGCGCGGCGTGTGAAAGGCGTCTTCGCCGTAGCCGACGAAATAATCGTGCAGTTACCACCGAGCACGAGACCGAGCGACGAGGATATTGCCGCCGCCGTTATAGAACGTCTGGCCTGGGATGTGTCAATTCCGCAGGATTGTATCAAAGCAACGGTCACTGAAGGCTGGCTGACGCTCACCGGGCAGGTGAATTTCCACTATCAGAGGGAGGCCGCCGCACAGGATGCGCGCAATCTGCGCGGTGTCGTCGGTATTACGAACGAGATGACGATCAAGCCGCGCGTCGATGTAGCGCATCTGAGCATGGAGATCACCCACGCATTGAATCGCTCATGGTTTTTCGATCCGGATGCCATCAGGGTGAATGCGGAAGGCGGCGTTGTCCGGTTGTCTGGAACCGTTCATTCGCCCAATGATCGTCTGATAGCCGCCAACACGGCATGGTCCGCGTCCGGCGTGACGGCAGTAGAGAACGACATCAAAGTGCTCTGATCCTGGGCTTGCCTCATTTCAAATCGATAGCTCGACCTACTCTGTCTCTGAAAGACAATAACATGAAAACTCCAGATACTGTGATAGCTATATTCGATAATCACAACCAAGCCGAGACAGCGATCAAAACACTGACGTCGTCAGGTTTCGAGATGAAACATCTTAGTGTCATTGGAAAGGGTTATCATACCGAAGAGAATGTCCTGGGCTTTTACAATGTGGGCGACCGTGTCAAGTTCTGGGGCAAGCGCGGCGCATTTTGGGGCGGTCTGTGGGGTCTGTTTTTTGGCGGACTTTTTATGACTATTCCGATCGTCGGCCATGTCGTCATACTTGGCTATCTTGCCTCGTTGGTGTTTTCCAGCGTTGAGACGGCGGTTGTCGTGGGCGGATTGAGTGCTTTTGGCGCGGCTCTATTCAGCATTGGCATACCCAAGGATAGTATCGTGCAATATGAAACGGCGCTTAAGGCGGATCAATTTCTGGTTATGGTCCATGGTCTGCCTGACGAGGCCATTCGGGCAAAATCCATACTCGGCATGACAAACCCAGCGCGGATCATATTGCATGAGGGTGCCAATGAGACAGTATCCTCATCCTAATTGCTGCGTTCTTGATACGCTCTGATGAGCGGGGGCGCCCCGGATACGGTGCCCCACTCCTGATGCGGATCAATTGATGACGAAGGACATGAACATGCGCAAGCATTTGAGACTTCTGATTGTGATTGCTGATGGTGAACATGCAAGGTTTGTTCGGCCAAAAGAGAATAATGGCTTGTACACGGAGAGCAGTTTCAATCCCAAGACAATTCATGAGCGAACCTCTGATCTTGGCACGGACCGCCCTGGGGCGACATATCATGATGGTTCTTCGGCGCACCATGCATTGGCGCCGAGGCACGACCTTCATCATATGGAGAAAGAGAAGTTTGGTTATCTGATTGCTCGTAAATTGAATGATATGAGCTTCCGCGATCAGTTTGATGATCTGGCCATTGTTGCCCCGGCCCATAGTTTGAGTGCGATCAGGGAGACACTTGACGTCATCACTAATACGAAAGTGATCGGCACCTTGGCCAAGGATTTGGTGAAAGTGCCGGATCAGGACCTATGGGAGCATGTGCGTGCTTGGGTTCGGCCGACTCATCGCGCCGAGGTTTGACCGCGGAGGAATAGCCTATGCACGCGATGGTATTGAACAAGCTTCGAACAGCGCTTGAATGGACCGAATTACCCGATCGGCAACCAGGGCCGGGGCAGATACGGGTCAAGGTGCTGGCATGCGGCGTTTGTCGGACGGATCTGCACGTGGTTGATGGTGAGCTTGCCGACCCGCTGGTTCCGATCATTCCCGGGCACGAAATTGTCGGCCGAATTGATGCGATAGGCCCAGGTGTAGAAGGGCTGAACATGGGCCAGCGCGTCGGCATTCCGTGGCTTGGTCATACTTGCGGGGTATGCCTTTATTGCCGCATGCACAGGGAGAATTTGTGCGACCATCCGATCTTCACCGGGTACACCCGAGATGGCGGCTTCGCGACCGCGACGATTGCCGACGCGCGCTTCGCCTTTCCACTCGGCGAAGCGGGCAGCGACGTTTCATTAGCGCCGTTGCTGTGCGCCGGCCTGATCGGCTGGCGATCACTGATGATGGCCGGCGACGGGCTCAAATTGGGCCTCTACGGCTTTGGTGCCGCAGCCCATATCATGGCCCAAGTTGCAACATGGCAGGGCCGCTCGGTTTATGGTTTTACCAGGGAAAATGACGTCAAGACGCAGGCCTTCGCCCGTAGCCTCGGTGCGGTATGGGCCGGCGGCTCGGATGAGATGCCGCCGGAACAACTCGATGCCGCGATCATCTTTGCCACGCTCGGAGCGCTCGTGCCAAAGGCGCTGCAGGCGGTTCGCAAGGGCGGGCGCGTCGTTTGTGCCGGCATCCATATGAGCGATATTCCAAGCTTTCCGTACGAGCTGCTGTGGGAAGAGCGGGAAATTCGCTCCGTCGCCAACCTTACAAGGCAGGACGGGATCGACTTTCTAAGCCACGTGCCTGCAATGGGTATTGTGACGCACACCACAGAATATTCACTCACACAAGCGAACGAGGCGTTGGACGACCTGCGCGCCGGCCGCTTTGACGGTGCTGCGGTTTTGGTTCCCTAAGCGATGATATCGCGCACATTCAGGCGGCTTGCGCTCACCCAGGACAACGCGCCGGGCCGGGCCGGGGATACCGGATAGATGTTCAGCTGGATTGAGATTTTGTTGATCCCGGCTGCTTTCTTTCTGCTTTTGTTGCGATTACTACCGTATTTCGGTGCGTATCGACCCTTGTTCGGTGCGGGCGGCATGCTCCTCCTGATCACGTCCCTCTTCCCTCGCACAGGTAATCCGGTCGGACAATTTCTATTCGGGGCAAGTGGCGGAGGGTTGCATTTGCCACGTGAGGTTTTCGGTATCATTTGGTGGATTTTGGGTGCCTGGCTGCTGAAAAGCTTGCTTCAATTGGTGCTCCACAGGCTATTTTTTGCCGATAATGATGAACCGCATGCGCGCCGATTATTTGCGGATCTCGCATCCGGCTTGATTTATGTGCTCGCTTTCTTTGGCATTGTGGGAACAGTGTTTCATGAGCCTGTCTCGACATTCCTTGCGACCTCCGGTGTTCTGGCGATTGTTCTGGGCCTGTCGCTGCAGAATATACTTGGCGATATATTGGCCGGCCTCGCCATCAATATCGAGCGGCCATTCGGTGCCGGTGATTGGATTACGCTGGCTAGCCAGACCTCTGGCCAGGTCATGCAGGTGAATTGGCGCGCGACCCGGCTGCGGACATGGTCACATGACATGATCATCATTCCCAACAGCCTGGTGACCAAAGCCATCGTCACGAATCACAGCCGTCCAAAGGGTCCGCATCGCTGTGTCATCACACTCGGGGTCGATCTTGCGGTCTCGCCGTCGCGGGTGATCGAGGCATTGCAGGCCGCGTCCCTTGGCGGGCAGGATGTTGCCCACGGCACCAGCCCGAAAGCTTACGCTTGCGCATTCACGGACACACTCATTAAATATGAATTGGCCTTTGCCATCGATAGTTTCGGGCTCAGTCCTGCAGCCAAGTCAGACATGCTGGGACGCATTGCGGATGCATTTCGCGAGCACGGTATACAGATCGGCTCACCTGTCACGGCTGTCAGAGTCTTGCGGGACGACCCTGCTGCGGTGGTCCCTTCCCTGCCCGGTAGCACTTCCCCCGCACCACCCCCTGACAATGACTAGGAGCCTGTCCTGGTAATTTTTCCAGCGCCATTTGACGATGGTGGCAATGGGTTTCGGTTGCCGGCGCTCCCCCTCATGCGGTTAGTTTTGCGAGG
>NCAP01000145.1 GCA_002255495.1 Rhodospirillales bacterium 20-60-12
GTGCCGCCCACTTCATCGAGCACGCCGTTATGCTCGAACTCACCCCGCAACGTCACCGGATCGGCGATCTGCCCGGCTTCGGCCCGGCGCGCGATGGCCTGGAAAATCCGCCCATGCACAGGATCCGCGAAATGTTCCGGGGCAAGGAACTCCGAGACCCGCTCATAGGCCTTATTATTCGCCAAAAGCGCGCCCAGCAGCGCCTGTTCGGCCGGCAAATTCGACGGTGGCAGACGCTGGGAGAGACCAAGCAGGGGGGATTCAATATTCATCCCCCCTCATAACCCGATTCGCGCGCGAGACCCACCTGTTAATCACTGTGAATCATGGGGACGGATTTGCCAGAGTTTGTGAAAGCGGGCAGCATTGCTGCCTTAGAGCAAAATTCATCTGAATTGAACCGGAAGGTTCTATTTAGATGAATGAATTTGCTCGCTAAAACGAAGCTAGAGTGTTTTTCATTTTATGAAAAATACTCTAATGCAGGGAACGGGAAGCTGAAAATGAACGGTGCGGAAAGCCTGGTACACACGCTGATTACCAGCGGAATCGATACATGTTTCGCCAATCCAGGCACGTCGGAGATGCATTTCGTCGCCGCCCTGGACCGCATACCCGGCATTCGCTGCGTGCTCTGCCTCGATGAATCCGTCGTCTCAGGTGCCGCCGATGCCTATTGGCGGATGAGCGACAAGCCGGCCGCCACCCTGCTGCATTGCGGCCCGGGCCTGGCCAATGCCCTCTCGAACCTGCACAACGCGCAGCGCGCGCGCTCGGGGATCGTGAATATCGTCGGCGATCAGGCAACCTATCACCGGCCGCTCGACGCGCCGCTGACCGCCGACACCGAAGGCTGGGCGCGGCCGGTCTCGGGCTTCGTGCGCACCGCCGGCACCGCTGCCCGCGTGGGTGCCGATGCCGCCGCGGCCATCACCGCGGCGCATACCTATCCCGGCCAAATAGCGACCCTGATTTTGCCCGCCGATACCGCCTGGACCGATGGCGGCACACCTGCCCAGGCCGCCGCCGCCGCCGCCGCCACACAAGCAACCCAAGCCGAGATCAGCCAGGCCGCCCGCATTCTGCGCAGCGGCGAACCCACCTTGCTGCTGCTCGGCGGCCACAGCCTGCGCGCGGCACCCTTGCAGGATGCCGCACGCATCACCCAAGCGACCGGCGCGCAGATGCTCGCTGAAACCTCCAACGCGCGGGTCGCCCGCGGCCAGGGCAGGGTGCCGATCGGCCGGGTGCCCTACCCGGTGGACCACGCCGTGCACACGCTGAAAGACTTCAAACACATCATTCTGGTCGGCGCGGTCAGGCCGGTCGGGTTCTTCGCCTATCCGGGCAAGCCCGGCTATCTGTTCCCGCCCGATTGCACGATCCATGTGCTCACCCGCCCGGATCAGGATGGCCCGGCGGCCCTCGCCGCCCTCGCCCGCGAACTCAACGCCCCGCCGGTCAGCCTGCCAAGCCCCGGACCCCAGCCGAGCCCGGCAAAGGGCGCCATCTCCCCCGAAGCCTTCGCCCAAAGCCTCGCCGCCCTGATCCCCGAACAGTGCGTCATCGTCGATGAAGCCATCACGTTCGGCCGCGGTTTTTTCCCCGGCACCTACGCCGCCCCCGCCCATGACTGGATCGCACTGACCGGCGGCGCCATCGGCGATGGCCTGCCGATGGCGACCGGTGCTGCCATCGGCGCACCAGGACGGCGCGTGATCGACCTGCAAGCCGATGGCTCGGCGATGTATTCGCTGGCCGCCCTTTGGACCCAGGCGCGCGAAAAACTCGACGTCACCACCATCATCTTTTCCAACCGCAAATACGCGATCCTGCTCGGCGAACTCGCCCAGGTCGGCGCCAACCCCGGACCGACCGCCCTGAATATGCTCGATCTCTCAAACCCCGATATCAATTGGTGCCAACTCGCCAACAGCCTCGGCGTGCCCGCCGCACGCGCCACAACCATGGACGAATTCAACGAATTGCTGACCCAAAGCACCAACCACGCCGGACCCTTCGTCATCGAACTCATGACATAACCCCGCCAAATTGCGCGCGAGATGGGGGAAAACGAGGCCAAGGGGCGCCGCCCCTTGGAACCCCGCCAAAGGCTAGCCTTTGGAAACCTTTGGCTTGGCTCTCAATAAAAAGGGGCTGAGCACGCTGTTTCAAACAGGTTGCTCGGCCCCTTTTTATTGAGAGCCGTACCAGGGTCCAGGGGATTATCCCCTGGCAGGGGTTTCAGGGGACAGCGTCCCCTGATCTTGCTTATTCTCCCGATCCAGCCCGCAATTTGGTGGGATGATGTCATGAATTTTGTTGAATGCCGCAGCGTCGCGTGGCAGGGTGGTGGGATGATTGGTGAAACGCATAGCAATTTGGGATTTGCGGGCTGGGGTTTGACCCGGCTTGGCGAGTTGCTGCGTTTATGTGCCAGGATTGGGTTTAGTCCGCCTGTGATCTGAGGCTGAGGAGGCTGGCATGAGCTGGTCTTTGGCGTTTGGATTAACATAGGGGCTAGACAATGTTGGACGATATTTCAGGAATTATGGATTGGCAGGGCGTTGATTCCGCCCATCATTTGCATCCGTTTTCGGATCATAAATCGCTGCATGCGGGCAAGGTTCGGATTATCACGGCGGCGGATGGCGTGTTTTTGACGGATTCTGACGGCAACCGGATTCTCGATGGCATGTCGGGATTATGGTGCGTGAATGTCGGGTATGGCCAGCAATCCTTGGTTGATGCGGCAGCCGCACAAATGCGAACCTTGCCGTTCTATAATACGTTTTTCAAAACATCCACACCGCCGGTCATTGAGTTGTCGCAGCGTTTGGCGCGATTGACGCCGGCGGGTTTGAACCATGTGTTTTTTGCCTGTTCAGGATCTGAGGCGGTTGATTCGGCGCTGCGGATGGTGCGGGTATTTTGGCAGACCAAGGGCTTGCCGGAAAAGCGGATTATACTGGGCCGCGAATACGGATATCACGGCTCGACGACATTGGGCGCATCGGCGGGCGGCATGGTGGACATGCATCGCCAAGCGGGACGGATGCCGGATTTTGATCATGTGATGCCGCCTTATTGGTATGGCTATGGCGGGCAGATGGGATCGGAGGAATTTGGTCTTTATGCGGCCAAGCAATTGGCGGAGCGGATTGCGGCACTGGGTGCGCATAATATTGCCGCTTTCATTGCCGAGCCGATTCAGGGTGCGGGTGGGGTGATTATTCCGCCTGAGACATATTGGCCTGAAATACAGCGGATTTGCCGCGCCCATGATATTTTGATCATTGCCGATGAGGTGATTTGCGGATTTGGCCGCACCGGGCACATGTTCGGGTCTGACCGGTTCGGCATTGAGCCCGATTTGATGACGATGGCGAAGGGCATAAGCTCCGGCTATATTCCGCTCTCGGCGGTGATGGTTGGTGACCGCGTGGCCGAGACGCTGATTAACGACACTGGTGAGTTTTATCACGGCTTCACCTATTCGGGTCATCCTGTGGCCTGTGCTGTGGCTTTGGCGAATCTGGATTTGATTGAAGAGCAGGGTCTGGTGGCTCGTGCGGCTGAAATGGGTGCTTTGTTGCGGGCCAAACTGGATGAGGCGTTGGGTGATCATCCTTTGGTTGGCGAAATCCGCAATGAGGGGTTGATCGGCGCGATCGAATTGACGTCCGACAAAAGAAATCGGGCCTTTTTCGACAAACGCGGTCGGGTCGGCACGATCTGCCGGGATTTTTGCTTTGGCAATAATCTGGTGATGCGGGCGGTGCGTGATAGCATGGTATTTGCCCCACCTTTGATTATCAGCGCCGATGAGATTGATGAGATGGTCGGTAAGGTCAAGAAATCCATTGATCAGACTTATGATGTTGTGAAGCACGAGATGTCCTGAAGGGAGGCCGCATCATGGATGGTCAGCCGACCGGCGATATCGTTCTGGACAGCAAGCGCGCATTGCTGGCCGGCAGCGACTTGATCGAGGCTTTCATCATCGATGTGAACGGTGTGCCGCGCGGCAAATGGCTGCAGCCGGACAAGGCAAAAACCCTGCTCGGTAAGGGCATTGCCATGCCGCGTTCGGCTTATCTGCTCGACATTTGGGGCCGCGACATCATCGAAGGCGGCATTGCCTTCGATACCGGCGACCCCGATGGCATATGCATGGCGGTGCCCGAGAGCATTGCCCGCATGCCCTGGGCGGAGGGGAATTCTGTGCAGGCTTTACTGACCATGGTGGAGCCTGACGGATCATTATTTTACGCCGATCCGCGCGGGGTATTGGCCCGCGTGCTCAACCGCTATGCACAGCAGGGCCTGACGCCAGCCCTTGGGGTGGAGTTGGAATTTTATTTGGTCGATGCAGGCAAGTCGGGGGACGAGCCGCTCGCGCCGCGTGGTGCTGATGCGAGTTTTTGGCGCGGCTGGCATGTTGATGCGGTGGGCTTGGGCGAGATCCATGATTATGAGCCGATCATGCGGGCGATGTTGATGGCGGCGCGCGCGCAGCGGATTGAGCTTGAAACCTTGGTCAGCGAAAGCGGGCCGGGGCAGTTTGAAGTGACGCTGAAATATGCAGCCGACGCGATGGCGATTGCCGATTCCGCGACCTTGTTCAAACGGACGATCAAGCATATTGCCCGCCAGCATGGGCTGACCGCAACCTTCATGGCCAAGCCTTACGGCAAATGGGCGGGCAGTGGCATGCATGTGCATATGTCGGTGCTGGACCGGGCCGGGCGGAATATTTTCACCGGCAGCGAGACCCGTGCGGCGCCGCCGCTTTATCATGCGGTGGGCGGGATTATTGCGGCGATGCCTGACAGCATGTTGATTTTTGCCCCGCACGGCAATTCGTACCGGCGGTTCGCGCCGGGGGCCCATGCGCCGGTATTTGGCGATTGGGGGCACGATAACCGGCTGGCGGCGATCCGCGTACTCACCGCTGATCCCGCGGCGGCGCGCATTGAGCATCGTGTCGCGGGCGCTGATTGCAACCCGTATCTTGCCTTCGCGGCGATGCTGGGTGCGGCACTCGATGGCATGGATGCAAAGTCTGACCCGGGGGCAGAATCGATGGGCAGCAAGCCCAGCCCGAGTGCGCCGAAATTGCCGATTGCCTGGGCGGATGCAGTGAATTGCTTTGCCGGTTCGGCTGCCTTGGGCGGCATTCTGGGGGCGAATTTCCAAAATATTTTCACCGCCTGCAAGCGCCAGGAGATCAATGAATTCCGCCAGCGTATCTCTGATGTGGAATATGACGCCTATCTGAAAACCGCCTAAGCCACAGGCGACTGTGATAACCTAAGCCGAAGGCGACAATAATAAACGGCACATAAAACAGGGCTGACACCAGAACGGCTTAACAAACTGGGAGCTTATCAATGTCGACAAAGTTAAAGGCTAACGCACTTTCCTTCTTTGAGTCGATTATTATGGGCGTTGCAGGCAGCGCGCCCGGGTTTTCCATTGCCGTGGCCATCGCCTCCCTGATCGGTGCCGTCGGTGTTGTATCGCCCAGCGCGCTGATTATTTTCGCCATCCCGATGCTCGGTATTGCGATTGCCTATAAGGGGCTGGCCCGCAAAATGCCCAATGCCGGTGCGGCCTATGAATGGACGAGCCAGAGTTTCGGCAAGTTCTTTGGCTATTT
>NCAP01000011.1 GCA_002255495.1 Rhodospirillales bacterium 20-60-12
GGGTGCCGCATCATCTCTGGCCGCCGCGCGAATAACATGCTGAGCCCCCGTGACAATGAAACCGCGCTCAGCGCGGACGGTTGCCTCATGGACCCACCCAATCCCGCCATCGGGTGCCACGACATGCCGCCACACATCAAATTCACCAATGATTTCAACAGGCAATCCCGCCCGTTTGTAATCATAAATGATCGGATACTGAAAGCCCGGCCCGGCCCGCATATTCACATCATCCGTCCGCAGTGAGACAAAGCGCGGCACGGGCAATGATGTGACAATCCCTAAAGCCGGCCCTGGCCCCGGGCCTAAAGCAGGCGCGGTCCAACCCGCCACCATCAGCATGCACGCCAATAAATAGAATGTGCGGGTCATTGATGAGCACTCAAATCGCGGATCGTCGGCGCTTCACCGCACAAAGCACAAGCCGGGTCGCGCTTGAGCCTGATGGTCCGAAACGACATAGCCAGGGCATCCCAGAGCAACAGCCGACCGGACAAACTTTCGCCAATCCCCATCAGTTCCTTGCACGCTTCGCTCGCCTGCATGGTGCCCATCACCCCCGTCACCGCGCCGAGCACGCCGGCCTCGCTGCAGGAGGGGACAAGACCCGCTGGCGGCGGCTCGGGATAGAGGCACCGATAGCAGGGCCCCGCTTGATCGAGATGAGGTTTGAACGTGGAAAGCTGTCCTTCAAAACGCAGTACAGCGGCTGAAATCAATGTCTTACCTGCCAACACACAGGAATCGGCGACCAAAAACCGGGTCGAAAAATTATCGCTGCCATCGCAGATCACGTCATATTGGTCGAACAGGGCCATGATATTAGCAGTCTCGAGGCGCCTATTATATGTGTTAATCTGCACAAGAGGATTGATGGCGCGCATCGCGCTTGCTGCAGATTCGACCTTCGGCTGGCCGATCCGGTCCGTGCTGTGAGCGATCTGGCGCTGCAAATTCGACAGATCGAGCACATCGTCATCAATCAAACCAATCGTGCCGACACCGGCTGCAGCCAGATAGAGTGCCAACGGACTACCCAGGCCGCCCGCCCCTACGATCAGGACCCGCCCGGCCCGTAGCCGCTCCTGCCCTATGCCGCCAACCTCGCGCAATAATATATGCCGACTATAGCGATGAATTTCGGCCTCGGTAAAACTGAATTCCATGACGCGCTTCTACGACGCAAGCCCGCGCTAATCCAGCGCGGCGCGTGCGCGGCGATGTGATCGGCGGTGGTCATAAATTATGTTATAGCCCCATCGCTTTCCCGCTATTGATAACCATGTCCGTCGAGCCGGTTTACCATCTGCGGATGAAATCGGGCCGGAGATTTCGCGCTGGCAAAGAATCTGCTAGATTTATTGGATGACAAACCGGTAAGGCAATCCCGCGAGAGCAAGGTCCGGCGGAAACGACACAAGGTTGAAGATATTATGAAGTTGATTAATGCGATTCGCATGGGCGGGTCGGAAGTTCTGCCGCTGGTCGAAGGCGGCAAAGGCGTTGCGATCTCTACGGGTCCAACCTGTGGCCATTGGGCCGCGGCTGGCGGCGTGGGAACATTCAGTGCGGTCAATGCGGATGGCTTCGACCAGGATGGCAAGCTGATTCGTCAGGTCTATCATGGCAAAACCCGGCGCGAGCGCCACGAGGAACTGGTCGAATATGCCATCAAGGGCGGCATAGCCCAGGCCCAGCGCGCTTATGATATTTCGGGCGGAAAAGGTAGAATCCATGCCAATATTCTTTGGGAAATGGGCGGCGCCGAACGCGTCATCCAAGGCGTGCTTGAGGGCGCCAAGGGGCTGATTAACGGCATCACCTGCGGCGCGGGCATGCCCTATCGGCTATCGGACATCGCCGCCAAATTCGGTGTGCATTATTATCCTATCGTCTCCTCGTCGCGGGCGTTCAATGCGCTATGGCGGCGTGCCTACTCGAAAGTCTCGGGCTTACTGGGCGGCGTGGTGTATGAGGATCCATGGCTGGCCGGCGGCCATAACGGCCTATCCAACAGCGAGGACCCCGAGCATCCCGAATCGCCTCTCCCGCGCGTCCTCGCCTTGCGCAAGCAAATGCGTGAATTCGGCCTCGATGACACCCCGATCATCATGGCAGGCGGCGTATGGTGGTTGGAAGAATGGGAGGACTGGATCGACAACCCCGATCTTGGCCCCATTGCGTTCCAGTTCGGCACGCGGCCTTTATTGACCCAAGAAAGCCCGATTTCAGACGCATGGAAGCAAAAATTGCTGACCCTCAAAGAGGGCGACATTTTTCTCAATAAGTTTTCGCCGACCGGTTTCTATTCGAGCGCGGTCAATAACGACTTCATGAACGATTTGCGTGGCCGCAGCGACCGCCAGGTGGCGTTCACCAGCGAACCGATCGGCGCGCATATCGTGGAATACGGTGTGGGTCCGCGTAAGCGGATCGTCTATCTCACTGCCCCCGATCTCGGGCGGGTGCGCAATTGGGAGCGCGAGGGCTTTACCGAAGCCATGCGCACGCCCGATGGCACCCTGATTTTCGTAACACCGCAATCGGCCGAAGAAATCCGCGTCGATCAGGTGAATTGCATGGGCTGCCTCAGCCATTGCCGCTTTTCCAATTGGTCGGATATTGCGCCTGACTATACCAACGGCAAGAAATCTGACCCGAGGAGTTTCTGCATTCAAAAGACTCTGCAGGACATTGCCCATGATCGCGACGACCCGGACGCGCCGAACCATAATTTGATGTTTAGCGGTCACAATGGCTATCGGTTCGCGACTGATCCGTTTTATTCGAATGGCTTCATCCCGACCGTCAAGCAACTGGTCGAACGGATCGCAACGGGACGCTGACCCCGCTCCCGGTGCGGCAATCGCTGCACCGGGCTTCGTTTTGCCCATTTTTCAGCCCGTCATGGCCTTGACGCAAGATGCGGCCTTGGCCAATCTGCGGCATACAAAAATCACACCGCGCAGAAACCAAGCCTGATCCGATACAAATGCTGAGGGGCATGACATTGCGGATAAAACAAACTGTACAGGCAATAAGGCACAAGGAATCGACGGCGCATGTTCTTGTGGGGCTTGTGCCTATGGCGGGCGGCCGCTTCATAGATCACGGTCAATGGGTCCATTGATGGATCAGGCCCAAACCCTGCCCAAACCAGGCCCTGTTGAGCCCAGTCCTGTATCACGCGGCGCGATAGAATTGGGCGGCATCACGCGGATTTTTGCCGGTGGTGTGACAGCCGTGAACGGCATCAATCTGAAAATCAATGCAGGCGAGTTTTTCACGCTACTCGGCCCTTCCGGGTGTGGAAAGACCACATTGTTGCGTATGATAGCGGGTTTCGAACTGCCCGATGACGGCACGATTCTGATCAGCGGCCGTGAAATGCAGGACGTTCCGGCCCATAAGCGGGCCGTGAACACTGTTTTCCAGTCTTATGCCCTATTCCCACATCTTACTGTCGCTGAAAATATCGGCTTTGGTTTGAAGATGCGGGGCATCAAAAATCCTGAGCGCAAAAAGCGTGTCGATGACATGATGGGCCTGTTGCAAATCGGCAGTTTCGGCGGCCGCATGGCAGCACAATTGTCGGGCGGCCAGCGTCAGCGCGTGGCTCTCGCCCGCGCCTTGGTCAACGAGCCTGAAGTCGTCTTGCTCGATGAGCCATTATCGGCGCTGGATGCCAAATTGCGGGCTGAACTGCAGATCGAACTTCTGCGCATGCAAAAACGTCTCGGCATGACCTTCGTGTTCGTCACCCATGATCAGCATGAGGCCTTGGTGATGAGCGACCGCATCGGCGTCATGGAACGCGGCAAACTGCAACAAATCGGACCGGTTCTGGAGGTCTATGAACGGCCCAAGAATATTTTTGTCGCGGAATTTCTGGGTCTGTCGAACATATTTCCCATCCAGCCGAGCGGCCCAAATCAAGCAACAACCGCCTTTGGTTCATTAGCGATCAGTTTCCCTGTCGGCACGGCGCGCTACGCCATGATCCGACCGGAAAAAATTGCCATGTTCAATGAATCCGCGACCCCGCAACGCCCCAACGTGTTTCAGGGCACGGTTCGCGAAGCAATTTATATGGGTGCGAGCACGCAATACCGCATCGAGCTGCTGGGTTCATCAGGCCAGATGCTGATGGCACTCGATACGAACAGCTCCGCGCGTGAAACAAGCTGGCCGGCGGGCGATGTTGTCGCGGTGGAACTCCACCCCGACAACATCGTCTTGATCGAAGGCTGAATGCCCAGCGAGATCACATCCGACAAAACCAAGCCGGCCCATGCCGCGCGCAGCGAAAATATGGCCAGAGCCATTCGCTTATGGATCACAGCCGGTCCCGGTCTTGCCTGGATTATTCTGTTCCTGATTGTGCCCAGCGCTATTTTGCTGGGTATCGGCTTCATGTCGAACGGCGATTACGGCTCACCGCATTTGCCGCTGACACTGGACCCTTTCAAAGAAGTTGCGGGCTTTAGCATTTTAGGCTGGGCGGACGGCAACCTCATCACGCTGCTCCGCTCCTTGGTGCAGTCTTTCATTGCCACTTTCATTACTGTTCTGTTGGCTTATCCGGTGGTTTTTTTCATCATCACCCGCCGCCCGGAAATACGCCCTCTCTTGCTATTATTTGTGATTTTACCGTCATGGACCAATCAGGTCGTGCGCGCTTATGCCTGGGTGGAACTTCTCGGGCCACGCGCGCCGCTCTCCGGCCTTGCCCAATCACTGGGTCTTATCCCACCCAATTTGGGCTTGATGCCGACCAATTTCTCTGTGCTCATCGGCCTTACTTATAATTATCTGCCTTATATGGTTGTGCCGCTTTATGCCGCTGCCGAAAAACTCGATTGGAGTTTGGTTGAAGCAGGGCGAGATTTATATGCCTCCGGCCCGCGCCTATTTTGGGCCGCCGTCTTTCCCCAAACTCTGCCAGGATTATTGTCGGGTATCATCCTGGTCGCCATCCCGGCGTTCGGCGATTACATCGTACCGACCTTGCTGGGCGGAAATCGCGTGCTGATGATGGGCTCGCTCATTGCCAGCCAATTCACCGAGACGCCGAATTGGCCTTATGGCGCCGCGCTGACCATCATCATGCTGCTCTTTACGTGCGGTGGCCTCATTGTTTTCCGTCGCATGACCAAGCGACTGGGCGGTGGAGATGGGGCGATGCTATGAGTCGGATAATCCCAAAATCGATCGAGCGCGGGCTACTTGGCGTTTCAATACCCGTCTATATCCTGCTCTATGCACCGCTTTTTCTGATTGCCGTGTTTTCCTTTGCCCCCGCACCGGGCCCCGACCATCACACGGCATCGTTAAGCTGGTACCATACTCTCTTCCATGATCCGCAAGTGCTGGCCGCTTTGCGCCGATCACTGCAATTGGCCATCATCTCGGCCATGATCGGAACGGTGCTCGGCACCTTGATGGGGTTTGGACTGAACCGTTTCCGTCCGCAAAGCGGTTCTGGCTGGCTTTTCACCCTACCAAGTCTGATCATTTACTTGCCTATTATTATGCCGAGCCTGGTATTTGGCATTTCTGAACTGATTTTCTTCAACTTCGTCCACTCTGCCACAGGCCTATTGAGCGCCGGCCTGCTGACGATGGGGATTGCCCATGTCACCTTCCAGGCGCCTTATGTTGCATTGGTTGTCTTCGCCCGGTTGTCCGGCCTCGATCCAAATTTATTCGAAGCCTCACATGATCTTTACGCCAATGGCTGGAAATCATTCTTGTATTTGACCATTCCGGTCATTCAACCGGCGCTGATCGGTGGCTTTTTGCTCGCCATTACTTTGTCCATCGATGATTTTACGATCAGCTTTTTCACCTCCGGCCCGGGCAGCGTTACATTGCCTCTCTATATTTACAGCGCCATAGCCCGCAAAGGCGGATCACCGGAAATCAACGCGCTCGGCACAATGATGATTGCCGCGGTCATCGGGATAGCTCTGCTGCAATATGTCTACACCAGACGGCGTGACCGGCAATTGGCGGTCCGCGGCACGACATAAGATATTTTTTAATGCCAACATAGGAGAGTTTATGAAACGCTTGATAAAATATATCAGTCTACCCGCATTGACCGGTCTTGCGATCATCGTCGGCCTCGCAGCGCCGCCCCCCGCGCAGGCTGCAACGCCCACTCTATATCTTTTCAACTGGTCGCAATATATTCCCGAAAGCCTGATCACTGAATTCGAGATCAGTTGCAGTTGCGCCGTCGTTGAGACTGACTATGACTCGAACTCCGAAATGGCTGCCAAACTTAAAGCCGGCGGCGATTCTCAATATGACGTGGTGGTGCCATCCAGCTACTATATTCCTCAATTGGTCCATGAAGGCCTTCTGCAAAAGCTTGATAAATCGCAGATCCCAAATGCCAAGAATCTCCTGCCGCAATTTCAGAATCCTGCCTATGACCCCAACGACCAATACTCGATGCCTTACCAATGGGGCACGACAGGTGTTGCATACATCACCAAAAAATTTCCAGCGGCTCCTGATAGCTGGGGCATGATGTTCAACCCGAAGGATAATCCGAGCCAACCCTTTGAATTGATGGGCGGCTCCGGGCGTGACACCATTGGTGCCGCTTGTGCTTATTTGGGTCTGGGATTTGACTGCAACACCGAGGCTGATTGGCTGAAAGCCGCCGCCTTGATCAAGCAGACAATGAAGCGCCCGAACTTTACCGGATTTGTCGATGGCACGCCGGCGCGTGACCAACTCAAATCCGGTGCTATTGACGTCGGCATGGTGTTCAACGGCGATATTGCGACATGCGAATCCGACGGCAGCTGCAACAATGCGACTTTTGTCTTGCCAAAGCAGGGAACGGAGATTTGGGTGGATACAATGGCAATCCCCGCTCATGCACCTGATCCGCAACTTGCATTGGAATTCATCAATTTCATACTCGATGCCCATTCGGGTGCGGAACTTTCCAACTTCAATGATTACGGCAGCCCCAACGCAGCTTCGGTGCCGCAATTACAATCGATCCTGACATCAACGCTCATCGTGCCGACAGATGAACAAATGAAGCATCTGATGTTCCTGCCGCCACTCGCGGGCAAGCAATTGGCTGTCTATAATCAAATCTGGACTGCCATTCGCCAGTAATTCTGAACCGTGCCGGGACCAACCCGGCACGGATTTTTTTGAGGATATCATGATTAATTTAATAGACTGGTTCGAAGAACATCGGATTACCGAAGTGGAATGTTTTATTCCCGACATCACCGGTATCCCGCGCGGTAAAATTATGCCGGCTCAAAAATTTATCAATGGCGGCGCACCGCGCCTGCCCGAAGCGATTTTCATTCAATCGGTGACCGGCGAATATCCCGAAGACGAAGATGATATCCTCACTGATCCCGCGATCATCGATATCAAACTTGTCCCGGATGCCTCCACCGTCCGGCTCGTACCTTGGGCCCATGAGCCAACCGCGCAAATTATCTGCGATTGCACCTATTCCAACGGGGACCCTGTCTCGATTGCGCCACGGCAGGTCCTGCGTAACGTGCTGGCCTTGTACGAAGAACGCGGCTGGAAGCCGATCCTGGCACCTGAGCTTGAATTCTACCTTGTCGGACGCAACACCGACCCCGACTATCCGCTCGCACCACCCATAGGTCGCTCGGGCCGTCAGGAAACCGGCCGGCAATCATACTCGATCGACGCGGTCAATGAATTCGATCCGCTGTTTGAGGAGATGTATGATTTCTGCGAAATGCAACATCTGGATCTCGATACCTTGATCCACGAAGAAGGTGCCGCCCAGGTCGAGATCAATTTCCTGCACGGCAACCCGCTCAATCTCGCAGATCAGGTTTTCCTGTTCAAACGCACCGTGCGCGAAGTTGCGCTGCGTCATGAAATCTACGCCACTTTCATGGCCAAGCCGATGGGCCAAGAGCCTGGCAGCGCCATGCATGTCCATCAAAGCGTTGTCGATGCCACGACCGGTGTCAATCTGTTTGCCGATGCGCAAGGCCAACCCAGTCCGCTGTTCTTGTCTTATATCGCCGGACTGCAAAAATATATTCCGGCCATTATGCCGATTTTTGCACCCAACGTAAATTCATACCGCCGGCTCACGCGTTTCTCGAACGCACCGATCAATCTGCAATGGGGTCATGATAACCGCACCTGCGGCTTGCGCGTGCCGTTTGGCGAACCTGCTGCCATGCGCGTAGAAAATCGCGTCCCCGGTGCTGATGCGAACCCCTATCTCGCCTTCGCCGGCACATTGGCCTGCGGTTATCTTGGCATGGTTGAAGCCTTGACCCCAACAGCGCCCTATGTGGGCTCGGCATATTCCCAACCTTATTCGTTGCCGCGCGAAATCTCTCACGCGCTCGAGATCATGGAACAATGCGAACCTTTGCAGAAAATCCTCGGTGAGCGGCTGTTTCAGGTTTTCGTTGCGGTCAAACGGCTTGAATACGAGACCTATCTGCGGGTTATCAGTTCCTGGGAGCGCGAGCATTTGTTGCTGAACGTCTGAGCAACCCGATGCCACACGGAAATTACTACGAATCCACCCGCAAAGTGGAGCTGCAGACGCAGTCGCTTGATGGCGATTTAAAGGTTGATGTCGCCATCGTCGGCGGCGGCATCACGGGCTGCTCGGCGGCCCTGCATCTCACTGAACGCGGCTACAAGGTTGCTTTGCTGGAAGCAGAATCGATCGGCTGGGGCGCATCGGGGCGCAATGGCGGCCAGGCACTACCCGGCTTCGCCGCCAGTCAGATGAAAGTAAAACCGCTGGTCGGTCCCGCGCATGCGAGAGATCTTTGGACAATGTCGATGGAGGCGCTCGACCTCCTGCATAGCCAAATCCAGCGGTTGAATATTCCGTGCGACCCGGTGCACGGCTATCTGCATGCTGCTGTCAAACCCCGCCATGTTCGCGAATTGCATGAGATGCAGGCTGAATTGGCCGAGCTCGGCTATCCGCAAACGAGTTTACTGCGCGGCAGCGACCTGCAAGCGCGCTTGCCAAGCCCGCGCTATCTGGCAGCGCTGACTGACCCTGTGGCCGGCCATATCCATCCGCTCAATTATACGCTGGGCTTGGGTCGCGCCGCCCAGGAAGCTGGTGCCCAACTCTACAGCCAAACGGCCGTGAGCTTGGTGGAGCCCGGCAAGATCATTAAATTACACACCAAACGCGGCATCGTCTCAGCCGATTTCGCGCTGCTCTCCGGCGGCGCCTATCTTGGCGACCTCATGCGACCCATTGCCGGTTACATCATGCCGGTGGGGACCTACATCATCGCGACCGAACAGCGCCCCGATATCGATCAACTCATTCCGCAGAACGAAGCCGTCGCCGATCTGAACTTCGTGCTCGATTATTTCCGCCGCTCAGCCGATGACCGGATGTTATTTGGCGGCCGCGTCTCCTACTCCACTTTGCCGCCGCCGGGGCTTGGTGCCTCCATGCTGGCGCGTGCTCGACGCGTGTTCCCGCAATTGCATGATGCCAAAATCGAATATCTCTGGGGTGGCAATGTCGATATCACCCGCAACCGTGCCCCTCATTTTGGCCGTGTGGCAGCCAATATTTTATTTACCCAGGGTTTTTCCGGACACGGCGTGGCGCTAACCGGCCTTGCCGGTAAACTCGCGGCCGAAGCCATCAGCGGGCAGGCGGAACGATTCGACCTGATCGCCCGCATTCCCCATGCAAGCTTCCCCGGTGGCAGGTCGCTCCGCGTGCCCGCCTTGCTGCTCGCCACCAGCTGGTTTCGTCTGCGCGACATCATGTAACGGCTAACAGGATCGTGCCTTGACGAGATGCGGAGTTGAGGCTTAGCGTTTGCGTAATCGAAAAATAAATGGTTTAAAGGGGAAACGAAATGGCGTCTCAGCCAGTCTCAGGGGGTGCGCAGCACCCGGGATTTTTTGCCGGCGTGTTTGATCGTCAATTGTCGCATTACCCCGATACCGGGGCGCGGCGGATGCATTTATTGCTGGTCGTCGCGATTACCGTGGCACTTTATTATGAGCTTTATGTCGGCGGCGGCGTTGCCACTTTGATCCTTGGCCAGCTGCAAATGCCGTTTGGCTATTTCGTCACCATTTTAGCCTTGGGCAATCTGATCGGCGCTTTTGCCTCCCTGCTCGCCGGGCTGAGCGATCGGTTCGGACGGGCCAATCTCGTTGTGTATGGCTTATTGATCGTCGGCTTGATCACATTATTCGGCGTCCCCAACGCGCACACCAAATTCGTCTATGGCATCGAATATGGGGCCGTGGCGTTCGTTGAAGGTATCATTTTGGTCGCAACACCGGCGCTGATCCGGGATTTCTCACCTCAAGTTGGGCGCGCAACGGCGATGGCCTTCTGGACCATCGGGCCGGTCCTGGGCAGTTTGATCGTCAGCCTGGTGACCACTTATTCCCTGCCGATCTATCAAACTTGGCAAAGCCAATATGTCATTTGCGGCATCATCGGGCTGGTCGTCTTTCTGGTCGCTTTTTTCTTTTTGCGGGAGTTGGCGCCTGCGTTACGCGATCAATTGATGGTCAGTGAGCGGGACCGTGTGCTGATCGAAGCGAAAGCCAAGGGTCTCGATATCGAAGCGAGTTTGCGCAACCCCTGGGGGCAGATGATGCATCTGGACATCATCGGCTCGGCGTTCGGGGTCTCGGTGCTGCTGTTCTTCTATTATACCGCCGTCGCATTCGGTACGATTTACCTTGTCACGGTCTTTGGCTTCAGTATCGCCAAAGCGAATTCCCTCGCCAATTGGAGTTGGGGCACCAACGCCATTGCTCTGGTCGTCGGTGGCGTATTGTCGGATAAATTGCGGGTTCGCAAACCATTCATGCTGCTCGGCGGCTTGGGTGGCGCTGTCATGATCATACTTTTCCTCCAACAAGCCGGCCAGCATCCGCCGTTTTCCACGCTGGTTCTGCTCAGCTGCGGTCAATCGATTTTCATCGCCTTCGCTTACGCGACATGGATGGCGAGTTTTACTGAAACAGTGGAAGCGCGGAACCCGGCATTGACGGCGACCGGCCTCGCGATCTGGGGTTGGTTGCTGCGCATGGTGGTCACGGCCTGCTTTTTCTGCCTGCCGCTGGTCATCAAATCGGTAAATCCGCTGATCACCGCACCATACTACCTCGCAGCCTATCATCAGGCATTGGCCGCACACACAACACCGCCGCCGGCGCTGCTGGCTCAGTTAGGGGTCATTCAAGCCGCCGCGGCGGCGGCCCCCGGCGAATGGCGGACCTGGTATTGGATATGCGTCGCCGGCATTGTGATATTCCTGGCAAGCATTTTCATCATGCGCGGACGCTGGAGCCCGCAGGCGGCCAAAGCTGACGAGTTGGCACATGATGCCGCCGTGCAACGCGAGTTGGCGTTGCTCAGCGGCCGGTAAGCAGCAGCAGGACCACCAGGGCGATCGCAGCGCCCTGGAGTCCGACCCGCCAGCGCATGAGGATGTTCGATCGTCTGGGGTCGCGGTTCTCGGACGTCATGCCGATCGCACCGAACAGCAAAACCCCGACCACGGCGATCATATCCAGGCCCAACAAAATTATCAGAATCATTTTCATGTCGGCAACTTACCTTGATATCACTCTCCAATGCCAGCCCGGCTTATGAACCAATGCTCATCCGCCGAAAGGTTGACAGATACGGGCTGAGGCCGTTTGCCTGCCGGCTATGAAACGCTTTTTTGCTCCGGCCCTGATATTGATCCTGGCACTGCCCAGCTTCGCCCAGGCGGCATCGCCTTTTGCCTCCTTTCTGACGCCAGCTTCGCCCTCGCCAGCGGCAGCACCAGCGGCAGCGCCCGTCGCACCGCCGGCAGCGGCACCGGCGAGTCCAACACAGATCGCCAATGCGATCGCGGCGTTGCAAAATCCGACCCAGCGCGATGCCCTGATCGCGACCCTGCAGGCCATGCAACATGAGCCGGCCAACGCACCGTCAGCCGATAGCGCGGGACAAACGATACCAGCCGACAAAGCCCCCCTTGCAAGCACGGCGCCTGCCACCACGCCGACCACCGCAGCGCCAGCCGCAATACCGGTGGCTGCGGGTAACACGCTCGATCAAACCTTGGGCGCCCATGTATTGACCACGGTTGCCAACAGCATTGAACAGGTCAGCACCGAGTTCGGCGCAGCCCTGCACGAGGCGACCAATATTAAACTGGTCTGGCATTGGATTTTATTTGTCGCAGGCGATGCATGGCTGCGCGCGCAATTTATCAATGCGTCATGGCAATTGATGCTGGTCATGGGCACAGCCCTTGCAGCAGAATATTTGGCTATTCAAGCACTGGCACGTCCGCGGGCGTTTTTGGTGCAACGGGCATCGCTGATCCGCCGGCCGCTCGACCCGGCTTTGGAGAGCAAACCGAACCCAATCGAGGAGGCCGAAGCCGGCCAGACGGAGCGACTGCCCCGCCGGCGAACCTCGCTACGCACGCTGATCCGCCGGCTGCCTTACATGCTCGGCCATCTTTTACTGTCTTTATTGCCTGTCATACTGGTTGCTGTGGTCGGCACATTATGGCTATCGGGCTTTATCGGCGGCCAGCGCGTCGAACGATTGGTGATCGTCGCCACGCTGAACGCCTATCTTGTATGCCGCGTCGTATTGGAGGCCATGCGCTTTCTGGTCGCCCCATCGGCGCCCCCCTTAAGGCTCATCAGCACAAGTGACCGGCGGGCGAAATGGCTGGTCAATTGGTTGCGACGGCTTATCGCTGTTGCAGCATTCGGTTATGCCGCGATCTCGACCGGTGAGATCTTCGGCCTGTATCCGGCGGCCAGCAACGTGCTGCTCAAACTGGTCTCTTTCGTTATCCATTTCATGGCCGCGATCATGGTCATCCAGGCACGGCGGCCCGTCGCACGCTGGATCCGCGGCAATCGCGAAGCGAGCGGATTATGGGCCCTGTTGCGCCGGCGCCTGGCCAATTCATGGCATGTGATTGCGCTGTTTTATATCGTCGCCCTCTGGTTTGCGTGGGCGGTCGGCATTCCCCATGCGTTCTTTATCATGTTGCGCATCGTCGTGGTGTTCGTGATCGTGACCGCCGCCGCCCGGGCCTTGAGTTTCAGTGCAAGCCATGGGCTCGATGTCATGCTCGCCGATGAATCGGGAGTATCACGGCAATTCCCGACCATGCATAAGCGGGTGCGGTCTTATGCCCTGTTCTTGCGCGCGGTCATTGATGTCACGGTCGGTAGTGTCGCACTGCTGGTCATCTTACAGGGCTGGGGGGTCAATATTTTCACCTGGCTGTTCGTCGACCGGCTCGGCGGGCGCATCGCTTCGGCCGTCATCACCATCGGCCTGACCATCGCGGTGGCTCTGGTTGCCTGGGAAATCTGCAATGCCGGGCTGCAAATGGAGGTTGACCGGCTGGCCCGCAGCGGCCGGGCTGGACGGGCGGCGCGTCTTAAAACATTGCTGCCCATGCTGCGTACCACTTTGTTCGTGTTCATCGGCATTGTCGTGGCGCTCGTTGTGCTCAGCTCCATCGGCGTCAATATCGCGCCTTTGCTCGCCGGTGCGGGCGTCATTGGCCTTGCGATCGGTTTTGGCTCGCAAAAGCTGGTCCAAGACATCATCACAGGCCTATTCCTCCTGCTCGAGGATGCGATGCAAGTGGGTGACGTGGTCTCCCTCGGCGGACTCACCGGCACGGTCGAAAAACTCTCCATCCGCACCATCAAACTGCGCGCGGGTGACGGCTCGATCAACATCATTCCTTTCAGCGCAGTGACCACTGTGACCAACATGACGCGTGAATTCGGCATGGCGCAGATCAATATCGGCGTCGGTTACCGTGAGGATATCGACCGGGTGCAGGGTATTCTGAAAGAAATCGGTGCCGAGATGCGCGCCGAGCCGAAATGGGGCGCGATGATGCGCGATGACGTGCAAATTTTTGGCCTTGATCAATTCGGCGCCTCCTCAGTCGTTATTACCGGGCAAATCCGCACCGGACCGGGCCAGCATTGGGCGGTCAGGCGGGAATATAACCGCCGGGTCAAAATCCGCTTTGACGCTGAAAATATCGAAATGCCCTATAATTATCAGCGTATTACCATAGACCCGCAGGAGTTTCGCGATGCCTTCGCGAGGCCACAGGCGGCCAGGCCGGCTGTGCCACCCTCGCAAACCTGAATGGCAGACCGGCAATGATCAGGCAGTTGCAAGCCCCATGAACGTGATAATGTAAATCTCATGAATTCGATCGACAGCACCATCAGCCTGGCCACGACGCTGCAAACCAAGGGCTTCGCCTTCCTGCATGGCAGCGAGACGAGCGCCTTGTTCGCCGAAGATATCATGCCTGACGATTGGGCGGCCTTTGCTGCCAGTTGGGATGATTTAAAGACCGATGAATATATGGCCGATGGTGGCCGCTACCGGCGGCGGCGCTTTGCGGTGTATGTAACGGAGCCGGGCGGGCCGATCAGTCGGGCAGCGCACCAGCCGCATTATCAGGCACGCAGTTATAATCAGCTCAATGGCGGTATTGAACGCTGGTTCGAGCCGATCACCGAGACGACGAGCATGAATCCTGCTTTCACCGCCCTGCTCTCGACCAGCCGGGCATTGTTCGATCGGCTCGCCGCAACTCCTGCGTGGCATATCGAAGCACATCAATTCCGGATCGAGGCGGGACCCGGTGGCGCCGGCCAGCCGACACCGGAGGGCATGCACCGTGATGGCGTGGATTTTGTTCTGGTCAGCCTGATCCGCCGGCAGAATATCGAGCAGGGTACCACGACAATACATGATCTGAACGGTCAGGCCTTGGGTAGTTTTACATTGACCAACAAGCTTGACTCGGCGCTGGTTGATGATCGCCTTGTGTTCCACGGCGTCACTGCCGTGACCCCAACTGACCCCGCTTTGCCGGCGTTTCGCGATGTCTTGGTGCTGACTTTCCGGAAGATCTGATCGGGGTTGCTCCGGCGCCGCTAGAGTGTTTTTCATCTCATGAAAAACACTCTAACTTCATTTTAGCGAGCAAATTCATTCATCTGAATTGAACCTTGCGGTTCAATTCAGATGAATTTTGCTCTAGATCGTGATCGTTTTACAACGACATGCTCTATGGTCATTTTGTCGATCAATTTCATTGATTAAGCTGGAGTCAAGCGACTCCAGCTTAATCAATATTGATCTAATGCAGCGCCGGAGCGGATGGGCTTACATCGATTTATCGGTGGACGGCGCAGGCGGCTGCATTTTATCGAGCTGTTGCTGGTTAAGCTGATCGGCTTTGGTTTTGGCCTCATGCTTGGCCAATTCATGGCCTGCGATGCAGCCGCCAACCGCGCCGAGAACGGCATGGTGATGCAGCATGTGACCGGCAACGCCGCCGGCGACAGCGCCCGACAGACAGCCGACCGCGTGGGCCTTTGGCGCTGCGATGACCGAAATTGATAAAGCCGAGACGAGGCAGACCGCGGTGATTTTGGCGTTCATTGTAAAAATCCGTTGTTGGTGAAGCAAAGATGGACTCGTTACGCAAAAGGCGGTTTCGAACACCCCTGTGGCGGATTTAAGGCGGGTGGACGCGGCCGATACTGAAAGCCGTCCACGCCGCTGAAAAACTATGAACGATGGCTTTCTGGCTGCAAGCACCGGCTTCAGGCGGCCTTTGATTTCAACCGATCAGCAAAGGATTTCCGCATTTTTGCGACTTTCGGCGCAATCACGGCCTGGCAATAACCGGCGAACGGATTGCGGGCGAAATAATCGTCGTGCTCGGGTTCGGCCGGGTAAAATACCGTCAGCGGCTCAATCTGAGTTACAATCGGCTTGCCCCAGACATTCGAAGCCGTGAATTCCTCGGTAATTTGCCTTGCTATGGCATCTTGCTGGGGCGAATGCGTCAGAATGATCGAGCGATATTGCGTGCCGGAATCCGCTCCTTGGCGGTTCAAAGTTGTGGGGTCATGAATCGTATAAAACACCCGCAGCAAATCCTCGTAGGATATAACCGCCGGGTCGAACTCAACCTGGACCACTTCCGCATGGCCAGTTGTGCCCGAACACACCTGTTTATAAGTCGGATTCGCGGCGCTACCCCCGGCATATCCCGATTGCACGCGCATAACGCCCGCCAGTTCTTTGAACGATGCTTCGGTGCACCAGAAGCACCCGCCACCCAATGTCGCCAATTCCATGTTGCTGCTCCTTATGTTCGCCCTGTTTTGCACTTCACGCAGATCACGAGGCACCAAAAAAAATTTAACTGCGTATCATGCGACCCTGAGCCCGCCCAAGCTGCATATATGCCGCCAATGTTCCTCACTGACCGGTGCGACCGAAAGCCGTGAGAGACGGATCAATGCCAACCCTTCCAGAGATGGGTCGGCCTTGATCGCAGCCAAGCCCACGGGTTTGGGAACCGGCCGCACCGCCTTCATGTCGACACTCACCCAGTCGCCGGACTCAGCCGTTGGATCTGGATAGGCCTCACGCACCACTTCGACGATGCCAACAATTTCCCGGCCGATATTCGAATGATAGAAGAATGCCCGATCACCAAGCTTCATGGCCTTCAAATTATTCTTGGCCATGTGGTTACGCACGCCGGTCCAGGGTTCGGTTTGGTTGGCCACCTGCTGGTCCCACGAGAACGCGTCAGGTTCGGATTTAACCAGCCAATATTTCACCCCACGGCCTCGTGATCGAAGAATACCAGCCGGTAGGGGGTCACTGTCGTGGTCGCGAACAGGCCGGCTTGGACGTAAGGGTCCTCATCGAACATGGCTCTTGCGTCGGCCTCGGACGCCGCTTCCACCACCAGCATCGACCCGCACGGGTTCCCCTGCGCATCGAGCAACGGCCCGCCGATCAGCATTTTACCGAGCTTGGCAGTCAGATAATCAATATGGGAGGGCCGTGTCGCTTTGCGCAGTTCCAGCGCGTCCGGCTTGTCATAGCCCAATAACATATAGTGCATTCAGCGTGCTCCTTGGCGTGATCGTCTAAACCGAATAGTCTGATATGATAGTCGGATTGGTCACGTCTTCAAACATCGCCAAGAATGCCCTAATAGGGATCTAGAAATGTCAGACATACAAGCCATGCCGGCGCCGCGAGGTGCTGGGTTTAATCTTCATAAATTCGCCAACCCCGGGCGTTTTCTGCGGATATTTTCGCCGATTTTGCCCTGGCTAGCGGTCTTTGCGGTTGTGGTTTGTGTCGTCGGGATCGTGTGGGGATTTGTGTTCGCCCCCGCTGACTGGCAGCAGGGTGATGCATCCCGCATCATGTATGTCCATGTCCCGGCCGCCTGGGTAGCGATGAACGGTTATGCCGCTTTGGCCATTTGCTCGTTTATCTCGCTCGTCTGGCGCCATCCGCTCGCTGATCTCGCAGCTATGGAAATTGGCCCGGTCGGCGCTGCTTTTACCGCTATGTGCCTGGTTTCCGGCGCCTTGTGGGGCAAGCCCGAATGGGGCGCCTATTGGGTATGGGACGCAAGATTAACCTCGGTTCTGGTGCTGTTTTTCCTGTATCTCGGCCATATCGCGCTGATCCGCGCCTTCGATAATCAACAACATGGTTATCGCGCCGCTGCCATTCTGGCATTGGTTGGCGCCATCAATCTGCCGATCATCGTGTTCAGCGTGCAATGGTGGAACACTTTGCACCAGGGCAACTCGATCAGCCTGACGGGCCCCTCGAAAATCTACATCACTATGCTGTGGCCACTGCTGATCACCACCATCGGGTTCTATTTGGCGTTCGCGGCTTTGGTCGTTGCCCGGTTGTGCAGCGCGATCATGGAAACCCGCACCCGGGCATTGCTCTTCGCCCAGGCGGAACGCTCATGAGCAACGCAGCGCCCTTCATCGATGGCAGCTATGGCTGGACTGTTCTGCTCCTGTTGGTCCTGGGCCTGAATGGCTGGATGCGTTATCGTCGGGCGCGGCGGCAACTCGCCGCGGTGGATAACCGCCGATGATGACCCGCAAGAAACGCCGCCTCTGGTTGCTTGTCACCTGCGGCATTGGCGTCGGCTCAGCCGTCGCCCTTACATTGGCAGCGTTCAGCTCAAGCCTGACCTATTTTCTGGCACCTGCGCAGGTTGTGGCCAAGGCGCCTGCACCTGGTGATTTGTTTCGCCTCGGCGGTATCGTCCAGGCCGGCAGTGTGAGCAAAACCGTCACCGAGGGCCAATTACTCACGACGTTTCGCGTCACCGATGGACGCGCCTCAATTCCTGTCACTTATACTGGCGTATTGCCCGATTTATTTCGTGAGGGCCAAGGGGTCGTCACAATCGGTTCGATGGCCCCGGGGGATCACGATTTTATCGCGCAGGAAGTGTTGGCCAAGCACGGTGCCGATTATATGCCCAAAGCAGTGGAGCAGGCGTTACGCGAATCTGGCAAGTGGAACCCGAAATTCGGTCCGCCACCGCCCGCCTCGACCTGGAATGACATGACCGTCAAAAAAGCGAACGGATGAGCCCAATATGATTCCCGAACTCGGCCATTTTGCCCTGGCACTTGCCATCGCCATCGCCGGCGCCCAGGCCGTCATTGGCATTTTCGGCCCTACAATGAACGATAATCGTGCCCTGCGTGCCGCCCCCGCATTAGCAATCGGGCTGTTCGGCACCGTTGGCGCGTCGTTCCTGTGTCTCGTCTATGCCGGAATCGTTTCAGATTTCACGGTGCGCAATGTCGCTGAATATTCCGACAGCACGACACCTTTGCTGTATCGGATCACCGGCACCTGGGGCAATCACGACGGGTCAATCCTGCTATGGTGCCTGATTTTGACACTCTGCGGTGCGACGGTTGCTACTTTCGGCCGGAACCTCCCCTCCAGCCTGCGCGCCCGTGTGCTGGGCATCCATGGCTTGGTTTGCGGCGGCTTTTTGCTGTTTACCCTGACCGTTTCTGACCCATTCGCGCGGATCTGGCCTCCGCCGATGCACGGCGCCGGTGTCAACCCGATTTTGCAGGATCCCGGCCTCGCTTTTCATCCGCCGGTTCTCTACACAGGATATGTCGGTTTTTCTGTTGCCTTCGCGTTCGCAGTTGCAGCTTTGATCGAAGGCCGGGTCGATGCCGCGTGGGGCCGTTGGGTCCGCCCATGGACATTGGTATCCTGGTGCTTCCTGACATCGGGCATCGCGCTTGGCTCATGGTGGTCGTATTATACGCTAGGTTGGGGCGGTTATTGGTTCTGGGACCCGGTGGAAAATGTCGCCCTGCTGCCCTGGCTGACCGGCACGGCTCTGCTGCATTCGGCGATCATCGTCGAAAAGCGGGAAGCCATGAAAATCTGGGCCGTATTGCTTGCCATCGCCACATTTTCGCTATCGCTTTGCGGGACGTTCCTGGTGCGCTCGGGGCTGCTTAATTCAGTTCATGCTTTTGCCGCCTCGCCTGACCAAGGGTATTTCATCCTGGCCTTGCTGGGGCTGACCATCGGCGGGTCGTTGATCCTGTTTACCTTCCGCGCGCCGGTGCTCTCAGCCTCGGGCGTGTTCGCGCCGATCTCGCGCGAGGGTGCGCTGATCCTGAACAACATCTTCCTCTGCGTCATCGCGGTCGTGGTCTTTATGGGCACACTCTACCCGCCTTTCCTCGATCTGCTGTTTGGTGTGCAGCTCTCTGTCGGCGCACCATTCTTTAACCAGACCGCCATTCCGCTGACCGCTCCCTTGATTCTGGCGATGGCTGTGGGCCCGCTTTTGCCCTGGAAGCGCGCAACCTTACTGCCGGCTTTGCAGAAATTATGGATCGCGGCCGTGGTTGCTCTGATCGTCGCGGTTATTGTCGATTTGCGCTGGAACGCGGTTGCGGCTTTGGGTTTGGGCGGCGGCGCATGGGTTGTTCTCGGCGCCATCATCGATATCGCCGAGCGGGTGCGGCTGTTCCGCATTCCCCTCAACCACTCGATATCGCGTTTATTCACAATGCCGCGCGCCGCCATCGGCGCGGCCATGGGCCATTTTGGTTTCGGCGTGACCGTGCTCGGTATAGCGGGAATGACCTTGGCCGCCCATGTTGTGACGGTGCTCCAACCCGGGCAGAGCGTGCAATTGGGCGGCTATCAATGGACGCTTAACGATATTCACGATGCCCCAGGCCCGAACTATGCCAAACGGGTTGCCGACGTCACGATTTCCAGCGACGGCCATAAAATCATGGTGCTGCATCCCTCACGCAGGTTCTTTACCGCACAAAAAATTACCACTAGCGACGCTGCAATCCGGACAAACGGGATAAACGACATTTACGCTACTTTTGCCGGTGAGCAGGATGGCGGTGGTGAGTTCCGGTTCAATGAACATCCGATGGCACCGGAAATCTGGCTCGGCGGGCTGATCATGGCGCTGGGTGGCGGTATTTCCCTATCCGATCGGCGCTTCCGCATCGGCGCACCAGCACGTAAAGCGGCAAAAAGACCCGCCTCGTCGATCGCTGCTGAGTAACATGGCTTCGGTTTTGACGCGCCGCTTGTTGCTGGCAACACCTTTGACGATTGTCGTGCTCGGCGGGCTTGGATTTTACGCGCTGCTCGGCCGTATGCAGACCGGCAGCTACGACCCACATGCTTTCGCCAACCCATTGGTCGGCAAGGCCCCACCTGCATTTTCACTGCCTGGCACCGCGGGACAGCAAGGCTTTAGCAGCACCGATCTGGCGGCCGCCGGCAAACCCATTTTGGTCAATTTCTTTGCCTCCTGGTGCATCCCCTGCGTTCAGGAAGCACCCATGCTCGATCAATTATCAAAATCGGGCCTGGTGATCTGGGGCATCGCCTATCAGGACAAATCGGACGCTACGGCAAAATTTCTCGCCGATAACGGCAATCCGTTCCAACGCCTCGCCAGCGATCTCGATGGTCGCACGGCCATCAACTGGGGTGTCTATGGCGTGCCGGAAAGCTTCCTGATCAATACCAAAGGCGTCATCATTTGGCATTATGCCGGTGCGCTGAATGATGATGTCGTGACCTCCGGGTTATTGCCCGCTTTGAAGCACGCTTCATGAAATATATCCTGGTGCTGCTCGGCCTGCTGGTTATGACCAATGCGGCGCACGCGCAAACCGAGCCATTCAACACGCCCACCAGCATCAAGCGTGACGGCGTGACACTCACGCTCGCCCAGGAGCGCGAGGCTGAAGAAATCGGCAACAAACTGCGCTGCCTCGTCTGCCAGAATGAGACCGTGGAAAATTCGCAGGCTGGACTGGCGAAGCAATTTCGCGGCATCATCCGCCGGCACTTGGCGCGCGGTGAAAACGCTCGGCAAATCGTCGATTTCATGGTTCAGCGCTACGGTATTTTCATCCTGATGAAACCGCCATTGATGCGCGTGACCTGGCTGCTATGGGCGTCCCCTGCCTTGGCATCCCTCGCCGGATTGTTCGCGGTCGTGCTTATTCGCAGACGGCGGCAAAAACCGCCCCCCCCCTTATCGCCGCAAGAGGCGAGCCGATTGCAGGAATTGCTGAAACCATGATCTGGGCTTTGATGGCTATACTCGCCGTGCTGGCCATGGTGCCGCTCGGTCTGGCGATGCGTCGCCATGGCACCAATCTCGACCGGCGCCGCGCTGCCCTGGCATTGCACCGGGCACAGCTCGACGAAATCATCCGTGAACACGCCGAAGGCCGTTTGGGGCCGGTGGAATATCAAGGCGCCAAACTGGAAATTGAACGGCGGATCCTCGCGACGGACCAACTTGAGGAAGGCCCCACCGACGGCAGCGCACGCTGGTTGCTCTTCGCGGTGCTGGCCCTGGTGCCGATCATGGGATTTGCGCTGTATTTACCCGGCAGCACACCGAGCATTCCCTCTGAGCCCCACGCCATTTGGGTTAAAACCCAGGATGAGCAGGCCAAGCAGGATGAGCAATTGATCGCAGCTCTGCGTGACCGCCTTGCCAGTATGGACCCGAGTAGCACGCAATATCGCGAAGGCTATATTCTACTCGGTCAGGCTCTGCTGGCCGGCAGCCACCCCGATCAGGCGATCGCAGCGTGGCAAACGGCCATAAAAGCCGGGTTCGATCCGACCATCGCGGCGGAACTCGCGGAATTGGAGAGCGAACAATCGGGTCACGTCACGCCTGAAGCAGCGGCTTTGTTTCGCGAGGCATTGGCCCACGCGCCACCGAACGCACCTTGGATTCCCATCGCTCAACAACGGATCGCCTCCTTGCCGAGCCCGCCCAACGACCTCACATCTCCCAGATGACCGAAAACCCTGAAACCAAACCCGAAGATACTGCAACCGCCACACCGCCGGCGCCCAAACTGCCGAAAGAAATCGGCGGCCCCAAAGGCCCCGAACCCACACGCTATGGGGATTGGGAGCAAAAGGGACGCTGCACGGATTTCTAGATCAATATCGCTAGAGCAAGAAGCGTTATCACGCATCACGCTCTGGATTATCCTCTACGATTGACGCTTGACGGCAAACCGGTCCGAGGCTTGGCTGGTCGGCATCATTTCAACTCTGTTGATATTCACATGTGGGGGCAGAGAAATGATCCATGCAGCCGTCTCGGCGATATCTTCAGGGCTCAACGACTTCGTCCCGGCATAGACGGCGGCCGCTTTGGCCTCGTCTCCACCGAAACGCACCGCACTGAACTCGCTACCGGCGACCATACCGGGCTCGATATCCGTCACGCGGACATTCAGCCCCACCAGATCGGCCCGCAAATTCAGGCTGAACTGTTTCACGAAGGCTTTGGTACCGCCATAAACATGACCGCCCGGATAGGGATAAGTACCGGCGACGCTACCGATATTGAGAATGATACCATCATTGCGTGCGACCATGGCCGGCAGGAATGCCCGCGTCATGTGAATAACGCCGGTAATGTTGGTCGCGATCATCGTGTCCCAATCGTCCAGATCGCTCTGCTGCGCAGGCGCCAAACCGAGCGCAAGGCCGGCATTATTCACCAGCACGTCTATCGTCTGCCAGTCCGCGGGCAAGGCTGTCGGCAAGGCAGCGACCGCTTCTTTATCCGTCACATCAAGGGCGAAGGGCAGCAAATTAGCACCAAGCTCAGCTGCCAATTTTTCCAGTCGCTCAACCCGCCGTCCTGTCGCGATCACACGGTGGCCATCCTTGACGAACCGGCGCGCGAACGCTGCACCAAATCCCGCAGTGGCACCTGTGACCAGGATTGTCTTACGCATTATTTTGCTCCGTTGGCTGATGATCAAGGCCGAACGGCCCACATGATCATATAAGAACGGCGCCGCTTAAAGTCATCAGACGTCAGCAAGAGGGCGGCATGAGCGTTGCTGCGTTGCCCGGTGAGCGCCAAGCGTTTATTCTCATTTCTTTATATCGCACTGGAACCACATCAATGACTGATCATGCAGACCCGACCGATGGCTTTCTCACACTGGCTCCCGGCTTACGCTACAAGGATGATGCTGTGGGCGAGGGTGCTTCACCGATCAAAGGCAAGCCGGTTCAGGTGCATTACACGGGCTGGCTTGATGATAATGGCGTGCCCGGCAAAAAATTCGACAGCTCGCGCGATCGCGGATCGCCTTTCGTGTTCACGCTTGGCGTTCAACAAGTCATCGCCGGCTGGGATGTCGGGGTGGCGACCATGAAAATCGGCGGGCGCCGCCGGCTGATTCTGGCACCCGAAATGGGCTATGGCGCACGCGGTGCGGGCGGCGTGATCCCGCCCCACGCGACATTGATTTTCGACGTGGAATTGCTCGGTGTTGGCTGATTTACCTTGCTCAAACTAACCGTGCCTGCACAGCCTGACTGAGCATGTCTGGCGCCGGCTGTTCATAATGGGCGCCGGACGCCAGAAAAAATGCCGCGACCTGATCGAAAATGATCGGGTCGCGCGTTATATCACTTTGATCACCTTGCGGAATATAAATGACGGTATGATAGCGCGCGCGGGTGAGTAACACCCGATAGGTATTGATCTGCCATGTGATCGCCTCCTGCCGGCGCACATCCTGCCATTTGGTCCCTTTGAATTTGCGCGCACGCCATTCTTGTTGACCGGGCTTACGCAGTAAGTCGCCACCCCAGCACAGACCCACATAATCAAGTTCAAGCCCCTGACAGGCATATTGCGTCGCCGGCATTTCCAGTGCGTCTGATGCCCTTACATCGGGCCAACGATTGAGGAACCAATTGGCGACGGCATCTTGGTCCAGATGCGGGAAGTCTGCGTTCAGCCCATCGGCGCGCAGGCGCTTGGCGTCGGCACTGCAGACCAGGCCGGCCCGCCGCGTGCCGCGCGCCAACCGGCGCAATGAAGCTTTCGCCTCATCCAGCGAGCGTGTCATCGAAAACGGCACGTCACCGGTTTCGCGCACGATCTTCCGTGCAGCTGCCGCGTCGCCGCTCAGTACCGCATCGATCCATGCGGCAGCAGACTCAGAATTGATGTTCCGAACGCCGACTGAGAGATGGAGGTTTTGATCAATACTCATTTGCGACGGCTGCGCGTCGAACAAGCACCGCGCCGCATCCCGATGGCCAATGACGTGCGAGGGGCCCCAAATTTGCCAGGCCGGACGCTCAAGCAACGCGCCGCCCCAAGAAGCAAGCCCGGCCTCCCCCGTATTGATCTCCTGACCACTGCCGACGAGTGCGACGATGACAGCCCAATCGCGATGCCGCGCCATAATATCCAGAAACAAGGAAGCTTCACTGTCATCGAGCCCAAATTTACGCTTGCCGAAATCCGCATCCCAGGCGCGTTGGGCTTCGTCGAATATGATCACACGCTCGTGCGGCGCTTCACTGCGGGGCACATTATCGCGCAGGAAGCCAAGCAAGGGTTGGACGGCGGATTCCACCCGGTGTCGCGCCATACGCAAACTCATCCCGCCCTCAGCTGCGTCACGCGCCAAAGCCTCGCGCAGCACATGAACGAGCGGCAGATTGCCGGTGAGAAAAGCAGCCTCGCCCTCCGCACCAAATACCGCATTCAACCCACATAGAGTCTTGCCAGCGCCGGGTATGCCTGTGACGAATAAAATGACATGCTTGTGAGCTGTCATTGCTTCAGCGATTGCTCGACAAATCGCATCGTTGGTCCGGGTCAAATTACCAATATCGGCGCGTGAGGCTGCAATATCTGCCACACCATGCTTCTGATACAGCATTGTTGCCGCTTCAATAATGGTCGGCACCGGACGATAAGGCGCATCCGCCCATCGATCGACATCAAGCGGTACCGAGGGGACTGGCAAACTGTCCATTATCTCGTCCAGAACGCGCTTCAATGTTGCACCGTTTGCAACCTGAACCGGTGCGATATGATGCCACAATAAGGGCAAGGCATTCACGCCGGCAGAAGCGTTGGTTGCGACCAGAATCGGAATGATTGGATGCGTGCGGCTGGCAGCATGAAAATCAAATAAATCCAGCGCATAATCCTCCACCTGCTCCTGGTCGGATTTGGTGAAATGCTGGCCACCCACTTTGAATTCCAGCACAAAAATGGCCCGGTCCGTCAGGAGCACAGCGTCAATCCGCCGGCCTAACCTGATGAGTGGATATTCGAACAAAACGCGGCATTCCACGTCATGTCGGAGAGCCTGGCGCAGGCACAAAATCTGCTCACGCCAGGTACGAATCTGCTCTTCGTGATTAACCCGATGCGTCTCGACAAGCCGCTGCGCCAACGCGCCCACAATCACGCCGGGCTCTGTATCGCATAGCGCCCGCGCAGAGCCCGACCACCATGCGCGCATTTATAAAATCACCCGATCATTCGCTCTTGAAGGGCGATGCTTCACTCAACTCGTCCATCGCACCGATAATCCCCTCTCGTTCTCGAACCAGAAAATCGGCAACCGCGCGTCGCAATCCCGGCGAGAATAAATAATGCGCCGAATAGGTCGGTTTGGGCAGATAACCGCGCTGAATTTTATGCTCACCCTGTGCCCCCGCCTCAACCCGGGCCAAGCCATGCGCTATCGCAAACTCTATCGCCTGATAATAGCATAATTCGAAATGCAAAAAGGGCACATCCTCGGTCGCACCCCAATTGCGGCCATAAAGTGCGTTCGTGCCCAGCAAATTCAAAGCCCCCGCGATAGGCCGGCCGGCACGAAACGCCATCATCAGAACCACTGCCTCGCCGAGAGCGCTACCCATGAGGGGAAAGAAGGACTCTGTCAGATACGCGCCACCCCATTTGCGGTCAGTCGTGGAGAGGTAGAATTGGTAAAAAGCCCGCCAATGGGCAGCCGATATATCGCCGCCGCGCAACGCGCGGATCTCCAGACCCTCGGCGGCATCGCGCCGTTCGCGACGGATCGATTTACGCTTGCGTGAGGATAAGGCGGCCAGAAAATCGTCAAAATTGCCGTAGCCGGCATTTTCCCAGTGAAACTGCGTGCCCAACCGCTGAAGCCATCCTGCCTGCCCCAGCGTTTCCCATTCGCCCGCTTGGCAAAAATTGACATGAACGCCCGAACAACCGAGGTCTCGTGCCGCTTCGACGAGTGCCCCCGCCATCACAGCCGCAAGTCCCGGCCGGCACAGCAAGCGCGGCCCAGGCACAGGGCTGAAGGGTACACCCACCAGCAATTTCGGGTAATATTTGCCGCCGGCCTGCTCCAGCGCGTTGGCCCAGCCATGGTCGAATACATATTCGCCGTATGAATGCAGCTTGGCATAAGCCGGCGCTACCGCCAGCACCCGGCCGGCATCATCGCGCAACACCGCATGGCGCGGCAACCACCCCGTCCGCCCCCCGACCGATCCGCTCGCCTCCATGGCGGCCAGAAACCCATGGCTGACGAACGGATTCTCCACCCCTGCGCAACCATCCCAATCGGCTGGCGGAATCTCGCCGATTTCGGTGTGCAAACTAAGCGAAACTTGCGGTGGGACCTGATCCATCGACCTAATATGCCAATCTTTTGCCATCCTGCCAGGGGTTCTTGCCGGAACAAAGTTTTATCGCCACTTACACGCCGTGATCTGACGACGGGAGATGATAATGGCTGAACAAACGATGCAAGGCATGACCGAAACCCACGAGACGCGGCTTGCTGATTATCTGCCGCCAGCCTTCCTGATCGATCAGGTCGATTTGATTTTCAATCTCTCACCCGAAGCCACCATCGTGCGCTCGACATTGTCGATGCGCCGCAACCCCGCCCATCCGGACCAATCAGCCGCCATTCAACTCGACGGCGAAGCCCTCGAATTGCGCAGCATCCTGCTTGACGGCGAACCATTGGCGACTCAGCGTTACGATGTTGGCCCCCATGGCCTGACCATACATGATGCGCCGGATGAATTGACGTTGGATATCGAGACCCTGATCAATCCGGCACAGAATTCCGAGCTTTCGGGTTTATATGTATCGGGCGGGGATTTCTTCACCCAATGTGAAGCCGAAGGCTTCCGCCGCATCACTTATTTCCCCGACCGCCCGGATGTTATGGCGCGATTCACGGCGACATTGATTGCCGATGCAACGCGCTATCCGGTTTTGCTCTCGAACGGTAACCCAATCGACAAGGGCGAGGCTGAAGGTGGTTTGCATTGGGCGAAGTGGGAAGACCCGCACCCCAAGCCATCCTACCTATTCGCACTTGTCGCCGGTGATCTCGTATCAATCCACGATCATTTTACGACGTCCTCAGGCCGGCATGTCGATCTGGGCATTTATGTCCGCGCGGGTGATCAGGACAAATGCGATCACGCGATGTTGGCGCTCAAGAAATCGATGAAATGGGATGAGGAAGTTTTCGGTCTCGAGTATGATTTGGATATTTTCAACATCGCCGCGGTGGGTGATTTCAATGCAGGTGCGATGGAAAACAAGGGTCTGAACATATTCAATACGGCCTATGTTCTGGCCAAGCCTGATACCGCGACCGATGCCGATTATGAAAATATCGAGCGCGTCATCGCCCATGAATATTTCCATAACTGGACCGGCGATCGAGTAACCTGCCGCGATTGGTTCCAACTTTCGCTTAAAGAGGGACTGACGGTTTTCCGTGACCAGGAATATGGCGCAGATCAGGGCAGCCCCGGCCTGAAACGCATCGCCGATGTCCGCCGCTTACGCGCCGGCCAATTCCAAGAGGATGCAAGCCCGCTTGCTCATCCGGTGCGTCCCGCGACTTATCAAAAAATCGATAATTTTTACACCGCGACGATTTACGAAAAAGGTGCTGAAGTGGTGCGCATGATCCGCACCATCATTGGTCGCGAAAAATTCCGCGCGGGCATGGATATCTATATTGGCCGCAACGATAATTCGGCTGCGACAATTGAGGATTTCATAGCCGCGATGCACGAGGCCTCGGGTTTTGATTTCGCACCCTTCATGCTCTGGTACAGCCAAGCTGGCACCCCAGAGATTACCAGTGATGAAATCTACGATCCAGCGGCCAAAACCCTGACACTTACTCTGAGCCAGCAGACCAAGCCGACGCCAGGCCAGCCCGAGAAATTGCCTTTGTTGATACCGGTCAATCTCGGATTGCTCGCTGAGGACGGGCAGGAAATGCACAGCGAGACGGTTCTGCTCACTCAAAGCAAACAGAGTTTTACCTTTACCAACATCAAATCAAAGCCCGTGGTGTCGTTGTTCCGGCAATTTTCCGCGCCGGTCAGGCTGCTCAATCAGGACCCTGCACGCCTTGCGTTTCTCGCCAGCCATGACACCGACCAATTCAATCGGTGGGAAGCCGGGCAGGAATATGCCACGCTGGTGCTGCTGAAAGCGATTGCGGCCCATCAACGCGGAGAGGCATTTATCCTCGATGCCGGCCTGCTTGCCGCGATGACCGCAGCCTTGGCAAATGCTGCCAGCGATCCGGCATTTGCGGCGGAAATTGTGATGCTGCCGGCGGAATCGATCCTTGCCGGTCGGATGGACATGGTAGACCCTGACGCCATTCACAATGTCCGCCAAGCCGCAAAACGGGCTATTGGTACTGCGCTGGCCGATCAGTTCGCCCATACCTACCACGCCTTTGATGATCATGGGCCTTACAAACCCGATGGCGGTGCCATTGGCAAACGCGCTTTGAAAAATGCGGCACTTTCCTATCTCATGGCATGCGAGGCACCGGGCGCCATTGACTTGGCCACCACACAAATCAATGCCGCCCGCAACATGACGGACGTATTGGCGGCCCTCTCGTTGCTCGCTGCTACCCAAACACCGCAGCGTGACGCCGCGCTGCAGAATTTCCATGATAAATGGAAGCATGATCCGCTGGTGCTCGATAAATGGTTCGGCATCCAGGCGCGCTCAAGTGCCGCCGATACACTCGATCGGGTGAGAAAACTGGCGACCCATAGCGATTTTGACATGCGCAATCCAAATCGCTTGCGCGCACTCGTGGGCGCATTTGCCTATGGCAATCAGGCCCAATTCCATAAAGCCTCGGGCGAAGGATATCAATTTTTGGCCGACATGATCATCAAAGCCGACCAGATCAATCGGGCGATTGCGGCTCGGTTTGTGGCGCCGCTTGGAGATCATCAGAAACTAGATCCCACGCGTCAGGGTCTGATGAAGCAATGTCTGACACAGATACTGCAAACCCCAAACCTTAGTGCAAATGTTCGGGAAATGGTGAGCAAGTCGCTCAGCTGACAATAACTCCACTCATATGACATCATGTGAGTGGAGGTTGTTTACGAGCAATGAGGCGGGGAGAGTTTATTTGGATTAGAGCGTGATGCGTTATCACGCACCCGCTCCAGCCATATTCTTCAGATCAATTTCATTGGTTTAGGGCGCGCAGCATGAGTCAAATCTCTATCTCAACCATGGCTTCCACTTCAACCGCAGCGCCCAGCGGTAGCGATGGCACACCGATGGTCGAGCGCGTATGCCGTCCGGCAGCGCCGAATACATCAACCGCTAAATCTGAAGCCCCATTCATGATTTTGGCATGATCGGTAAAATCCGGTGTCGCGGTGATGAAACCACCGAGCCGGATAATCCGGCTCACCGCGTCAATGCCGCCGGGGATATGAGTGTTAAGCTGCGCCAATATATTGATCATGCTCGCACGAGCCGCCTGAACCCCAAGCTCGATGGAAACGCCAGCGCCCAGATGCCCGCTTGCGACAAGCTTGCCATCCTGCAGAGGCAACTGGCCGCTCACCACCGCAATGTTACCGGTAATAACGACAGCGACATAATTGGCGACCGGTGAGGCCGGTGTTGGCAGTGTGATACCCAGTGACGCCAGTTTTTCCGACGGCTTCATGCCACAACTTTCAAATTACGGCGCCGCGCCCGCGGGCTGTTCTCGGGCAGGTCAAGCGGGAGTAGCGGCGCACGATCGGCAGCTCCATCGCCCAATCCGTCCTCCTCCTCAAGCTGTGCGGGTGCCAGATCATGCCGGCCAAGATAATTCACGGCCAAATGCCGGAACATGTAATCGATCATCGACGTCGCCTGCATCACGGCCGGGTCGCCCTCAACGGCACCGGCAGGGCCAAAGCGCGAGAAGGTGAAGGCTTCAACAAACTCTTCGAGCGGCACGCCATGCTGCAAACCGGTGCTTACTGCGATCGCGAAGCTATCCATCAAGCCTTTGAACGCCGCACCTTCTTTGTGGAGGGCCACGAATATTTCTCCCAGCCGCCCATCCTCATATTCGCCGGTACGGAGGAAGATTTTGTGGCCGCCAACTGAGGCCTTTTGAGTGTAACCACTGCGTCGGGCCGGCAGATTCGCGCGCTGAGCCCCTGCTTTCTGCGGCTGTGGCGATGCCATGCGTGCCGGCATAATGTGCATGAACGGCGCCACTGCATCCTGCATAGCAAGATAAGCTCCGGGGCGCGGCACGGCAAACGGATCCTGCCCTGCCAGCTGGGCGGCAAGCGCAGCCTCAGCGCTCATCCCGCGGGCGCCGAGCCTGGCACTCACCCACGCGGCAAGACGGCCCTCACCATCGAGTGCCGATACCGGTGGCGCTATACCGATTATGCTGACACCCAGCAGAACCTCAACCGGGCCGGCATGAAGAATGCCGCTGGTCGTCTCATGGCGCCGAGCCCCCAGGTGCAAAGCGGTGGACTGGGCGGCGTGAGCGGCATCGAGCAACCCAGGGATCGGCCCTTTAGTGTTCAATTTTGCGTAAGGTCCAATCCGGTGGCCGGGGGCAGAGCCGCGGGCAAGCAATTTGGCCGATGCCACATCGGCGGACGCCGTCATCAACGCCGCCAAGCCTGCCACCAAGGCCCGCGCCTCATCACTGTCATAATCTAGACCCAACGCCGCAATCAGCGACGTCAAATCGGCCATGCCGACGGCTATGCGCGATGCAGAGGGCGCGTGCAAGGTAAGCGCCGTAACCGCGAGATCAGCGGCATCAGCGAACCCGGCCACATCAAAACCGCGTGTTTCGTCCAGGAAGGCCGGCAAGTTCAAAATAAAGCTGGGGCAAGGATCACTCGCACCTTGCCATAGGTTGGCGCCCGGTGCACCGCGCCGGTCGCGTAGCATTGAATGCAGGTCATCACCGATCGGGCGGGCCAGACCAATCTGCGTTGCCCGGGCTTCTATCGGGCCAATCCAGGATTGCGCGGCGGCAACCAGACTGACCAATTTTTCGCGGCGCAGCGAGGCAAGGGCCCCAGCGGCATCATCAGACCAGGCGGCAGGTAGCATGACCTCGCGATCTTGATCATCGGAATCGGCGAGGATGTGGCGCTGGCGGATGCCATGCCAGGGTTTGGGGTGCTGGGTGGGTGCTGCGCTCATGATTTCAAACTACGGCCACTCGGGGCCGCCGTGAAGTGCATTTTGTGGTTGAAACGGGTTTTGACCACAAAATCCTGTGGATAGATCAAATTTTCCGAGTGCAATGACGATGCGATTCCGCACTGCAAGATGGATGGATGGACCGCCCGCTTTGGATCACTTATATCTATGCTTATGTCCTCAAACTCTCCCTCGATGGCGTCACTCGGCGGTTGGCGCGCTTTTTGGCGCAATCCAGGACTTTTGCTCCTAACCATGCGGCAGGGCGTTTTGGTGGGCCGGGACGATTTGGGCAATGCGTATTTTCAAAGCCGTAAAGCGGGCATATCGGGTCGCAAGCGCCGCTGGGTCCAGTATGCGGGTGCCGTTGAGGCCTCGGCCGTTGGACCAGAATGGAACGCTTGGCTGCATCATCTGACCGACCAACCCTTACCCATGACCGGCCGAAAGCCCTGGCAGAAACCGCATGAGCCCAACCTGACTGGCACGGCTTCGAGCTATCGCCCACCTGGACATGATTATAAAGGTGGCCAACGGCCACGTGCTTCGGGGGATTATGAAGCTTGGACTCCGGACCACTGAACGAATTTTCACATTATTATCGCCGCTCTAGGAATCTCAAGAATGACCCGCCGCCTATCCGAAATCCTCACCGGTGCCGCCGTAATTTTGGTGGCAGCCTTGTTTTTGTTCTTTGCCTTGGGTCGGGCCCATACCAGCACGGGCGGTGGCTACACGCTGCACGCCCAGTTCGACCATGTCGACGGATTATCGATCGGCGCGCCGGTGAAAATGGCTGGCGTTCAGGTCGGCACCGTGACCAGCGCATCACTTGATCCCAAAACCTACGCGGCTTTGGTCGATTTTACGGTGCGGGATAACATTCAGGTGCCGAGCGACTCCAGCGCGGCAATTTTGAGCGAATCGCTCCTCGGCGGGGATTATTTGTCGATCTCGCCGGGCGGCTCGCCGGATATGCTCAAGCAAGGCGGCGCCATTACCGTCACTCAATCATCGATCAATCTTGAGACACTGCTCGGCAAATTCATTTTCAGCGCGGCCAATCTCGCAACCGCCAAGCCCTCAGCGGCAGCGCCCTCCTCGCCTGCCGCAGCGCCAGCCAATCCATTAGCGCCGCCGGTTAAAGCCCAGTGATCATCCGGCGTCTGATTACCGGAGTGGCGTTCTCAACAATCTCCGTTGGGATAGGTGCCTTGCCCGCATCGGCACAATCGCAATTGGGGCAGCCTCAGGTGATCACCCCGGCTAATCTCGGTCCTGCGGTCAACGTGCCGCCACCACCGCCTATTGCGGCGGCACCGTCGCCGTCCGCGACAAATTCACCCGCACCAACGGCCGAGCCCTCTCCACCGCCACCAGGCTTGGTTGAGACACCAGTGCCGCCCGCGGATACCGCAGCTTCACAGCCCAACGATGTGACCCAAAGCGTGCCGGACACTGCTCCACAACAACCAAATAATTGGGTCAGCGGGCAAACCGCCACGCTCGGGATGCTGGATAAGGTTGATGGAGCCGTATCCACCTTATCAATCCCTGTTGGGCAAAGTCATGACACCGGCAGCCTGCGGGTGCACGTTCTCGCTTGCGCCACACGGCCGCCAGATGCCGCGCCGGACACAGCGATTTTCGTATCTGTCCATAATTTGAAAGCGGACGAATCGGCTCAACCTTTGTTCCGGGGATGGCTCTTGAAGTCCGACCCCGGCGCCGCCATCGTGGCGGATGCCACTGACATGTTCAGGGTCGTCGGCTGCAAATAATGCCCGACGCGGCGTGATTTTGATGACACGCCAAGCCTAAAATCGTCGGAATGAGCGTAAATCCGCAATATTTATCTTGTTTTGCCCATAAATTTTCATGCAGAACAATGGCCATACCCGACGTTGGCGGCGCAGAAGCGAGATAGCCTCACAAATCTCGAATGCATTTGCCTCGTTGGTCTGGCGTTTGACTGAGTGACATCTTTTGAACCCTGGGGACTTGGATTGGATTAACCCACTCATAAATTGATGTAATCCAAGGTTTTTTGAACCGACTTAGGCTTGTGAAACAACACCGCGTTCGTGCATGAGACTTATTGATCTCCCTGTTAATTGAATAAAAGCTCGTTTTGGAGGCTTAAATGAAACTACGCTTGGCACTTCTCGCTTCAGTTTGCCTAGGATTACCGCTTGCCGCCCACGCCCAGCCGGTCACCGGCCCCTATGTCAGCCTTGGGCTCGGCACCAATATTATGGACTCGCAGTCTTATAACTATGCGATCAATGCATCGCAGAGCGGTCGCTTTATCTTCCGTCCCGATTACGCGGGCGTCGTCGGGCTCGGCTACGGGCTTGGCAATGGCGTACGGATCGAGATCGACGGCAATTATTACCGCAACACCGTCAAGAAGCAGAACGATAACCAGATCGGCAACAACACCCGCATGCATGGCGGCGTCGTGACCTACGGCGCAATGGCCAATCTGATGTATGACATCCCGGTTGGTCTGCCGATCGAGCCTTATTTCGGCGGCGGCGTTGGATATCAGGAACAGCAATTCGAGCATCTGGTGAACGGCTACGGCGATAATTACAGCGGCACTGCCGGCAGCTTCGCTTATGACCTAATCGCCGGCGTGTCTTACCCGATTGCCGCAGTCCCCGGTCTGTCGCTCACGGCGGAATATCGCTTCATGCAATTGACCGCACGCCGCAAATATCTGGACGCCCCCGGTGGCGACCTGATCAATGTCGGCCAATCAGCCAACAGCACTTTGTTGATCGGCGCCCGCTACGCGCTGTTCACACCGCCCCCGCCGATGGCCCCGGCCCCGGCGCCGACCCCGGTTGCAGCCCCGGCCCCGGCGCCGGCCCGCACCTATCTGGTGTTCTTCGACTGGAATAAATCCAACCTGACCCCGCGCGCGACGCAGATCGTCTCGGAAGCCGCTGCTGACTCGCAGCGCGTCCAGACCACGACGATCGACGTCTCGGGCTATACCGATACCTCCGGCACGCCGGCCTATAACGACAAGCTCTCGATGCGCCGCGCTCAAACGGTTGCAGCCCAGCTGGTCGCCGATGGCGTCGCCAAGTCGGAAATCGAAATCCATGCTTACGGCGAAACCCATCTCCTGGTGCCAACCGGCCCGGGCGTGCGTGAGCCGCAGAACCGCCGCGTGGAAATCGTCCTGAAATAATCAGGCCAAACCATCGCCGATCGTGGGTCACCATGGTCGGCGCAGCGTTGATCTAACAACCGGCTCCTGTCACAACGGGGGCCGGTTTTATTTTGGAGTAACGCGTGAACAAAGCAGGACTTTCCACGGCGCGCCTGGCCCGGATCGATGACTGGGCCAATGAGCTCGTGGCCTCGGGCAAGCTCGCCGGGCTGACCGCCCTCGTCGCCCGACGCGGCGAGACCGCGTATTTCAAATGCTTTGGTCTGGCCGACATCGCCCGCGCGGAACCGATGGCGGAAAATACGATTTTTCGGATCTATTCCATGACCAAGCCGCTCACCAGCGTCGCGATCATGATGTTGTATGAGCAAGGGAAATTCCAACTCGACGACCCGATTACCCGCTTTTTGCCATGCTTTGCCAATATGCGCGTCGCAACCGGCGGCACCCGCGCCAAACTGGAAACCGAGCCGGCCAAGCGTGACATCACCTTTCGTGACCTGCTGAACCATACGTCGGGCCTGACATATGGCTTCATGGAATCATCCTTGGTCGATGAGCAATATCGCAGCCAAAACATCGACTTCCAGATGGCCACGACCTCGCTGGCCGATGTTGTCACGCGCGCGGCCGCCTTGCCGTTAATTGCCCAACCTGGAGAGGCATGGAATTATTCAATTGCAACCGACGTGCTTGGCTATTTGGTCGAAATCATATCCGGCCAGCCATTCGAGACATTTCTTGCCGAAAAAATCATCACGCCCTTGGGTATGGTCGATACCGGCTTTCATGTGCCAGCCGAAAAACTCCCGCGCCTGGCCGCCAACTATGCGCGTGGCGCCGATGGACAGCCGAAATTGATCGATGATCCGCAGACCAGCCGATATGGCAAACCGCGCATGGTTCATTCCGGCGGCGGCGGCCTGGTATCCACCAATGCCGATTATCTCCGCTTCTGCGAGTTCATGCTCAACAAGGGTGTGCTCGATGGCGTGCGGTTGTTGGGCCGCAAAACGGTCGAGCTGATGACGTGCAACCATTTACGCGGCGACATGGCCGCGATGGGCCAGCCTCGATTTTCGGAATCCTCTTATGCCGGCATTGGTTTTGGCCTTGGGTTCTCGGTCATGCTTGACCCTGCTCACGCCCAGATCCTCGGCTCGCCCGGCGAATATGCCTGGGGCGGCGCAGCCAGCACGGCCTTCTGGATCGATCCTCAGGAGGAAATGATCGTGATATTCATGACCCAATTGATGCCCTCCTCGACTTACCCGATCCGCCGTGAATTGCGGGTCCTCACCTACCAAGCGATCATCGATTAGGCATGTGGCAGAGATCAGCATTATTGGCGCCGGACCGGCCGGCCTCATCGCCGCCCAGACATTGGCGCAGGCAGGCCATAGGGTCACTATCTTTGATCAGATGGCCTCGGTTGGCCGTAAATTTCTCCTCGCCGGCCGCGGTGGCTTAAACCTTACTCACAGCGAACCTCTGCCCGACTTCCTGCCCCGCTACGGTGCCAGCCAATCCTTTCTCGCCAAAGCACTCGACATATTCAGCCCCGATGACTTACGGGCCTGGTGCACGTCACTCGGGCAGGACTGGTTTATCGGATCATCCGGGCGCGTGTTTCCAACGGTTATGAAAACCTCCCCTTTGTTGCGCGCCTGGCTGGCCAGGCTAGCCGCCTTGCATGTCACGATCAGGCCGCGCATGCGCTGGATGGGTTGGAACGAGCAAGGCGCTCTGCTCTTTCAAAATGCAGCCTACGAACTCGAGCAATTCAACCCAGACGCCACCATCCTGGCATTGGGCGGGGCAAGCTGGCCGCGCCTGGGTTCGGACGGCACATGGGTGGATTTATTGTTGGGCCGCGGTATCGATGTCGCTCCCCTGAAGCCCGCCAATTGCGGCTTCATCGTTCCGTGGAGCCCCATTTTCCGCGGCAAATTCATCGGCCACGCCTTGCATCATATTACCGCAAGCTTCGCCGGTCAGATTGCGGAAGGTGAAGCTATAATCAGCGATTATGGCATTGAAGGTGGTGTGATTTATGGCATAGGAAGCGGCCTGCGCGATCATATCGAGCAGCATGGCGAGGCGACGATGCATATCGATCTACGCCCCGAGATGTCGCATAATGAAACCATGCGCCGCTTGCGCGCGATTCGTGCCCGCGAGAGTACCGGCAATACATTGCGGAAGGCGCTCAGCCTGTCGCCCGTTGCCATCAGCCTGCTCCGCGAGTCGACAATGGATATTCCACGGGATTCGGAAAAACTCGCAGGTTTTGTCAAAGCCGTGCCACTGCGCCTGATCGGTACGCAGAATATCGGTCGCGCAATCTCAAGCGCCGGGGGCATCAAATGGTCGGCACTGGATGAGCAGCTGATGCTGCGCCGACATCCGGGATTATTTGCGGCGGGCGAGATGATTGATTGGGAAGCGCCAACCGGGGGCTATCTGCTCCAGGCCTGCTTTTCGACTGGTACCCAAGCAGCACGGGGTGTGATGAATTGGCTGGCAGCCAGGCATCCATAAAAGTCGTCACCTGCCTACGTGCCGGACCGCAATGTTGCATCATGGGCTTACAAATAAGCGGCACCTGCTTCATCGGCAAACCGATCCGGTGGCCCTTGCCAGATGATGCGGCCATGTTCGAGGACATAAACGCGATCGGCGTGGGGTAGTGCAAACGTGACGTTCTGCTCGCCCAACAGCACGGTAATATCGGTCGTGTCACGCAGGATGGTCAGCGCATCGGAGAGCTGTCCCAGGATCACCGGGGCGAGCCCTAACGTTGGCTCGTCAAGAATGAGCAGCTTCGGGCGCATCATCAAAGCGCGTGCAATTGCGAGCATTTGCTGTTCACCGCCCGAGAGTGTGCGGGCCGCTTGCCCGGCACGCGATTTCAGGATGGGAAATAAATTCAGCAGCCATTCCAGTCGTTCAGCCGAATCGGCTTTACTTTGGTGTTGGCCGCCGAGATCGAGATTCTCCCGCACCGACATATCGCCGAATAATTCCCTTGTTTCGGGGCATTGGACAATACCCGCACGGGCGATCGCGGCCGGGGTCTGCTTGCCGCGCACATCACCTTGCCAAGTGATCGATCCACGCGCCGGAATCAGACCAGAAATTGCGTTAAACAAGGTCGTTTTGCCCGCACCATTCAAACCGACAATGGAGACAAATTCCCGCTCATGGACAATGAGATCGATATTTTCGAGTGCCTGGGCCTTACCGTAAAATACTTCAAGCCCACCGCCGAGATAAACCCGCCTGACGGTCGGATCAGCAATAACGTCCGCGGCACTGCCTTCGGCGATTTTCTCACCAAGATACATTGCAAGCACACGATCGACCATGGCAGCGACGGATTTTACATTATGATCGACCAGCAATACCGCACGGCCCTCATCACGAAACGTCTCGATCAGGGCTGCGAAAGTTTTCACTTCACTAGATGTCAGGCCGGCAAATGGCTCGTCCACGAGCACCACTTGCGGATCGCGCGCGATGGCCTTGGCCATTTCCATGCGTCGCAAATCGGCAAAAGGTAGGCTGGCCGGCAGCCGATTCAGCACATCGCCGAGGCCGCAGCGTTCACCGATGCTGCGCGCCTGATCGATAGCCGTTTGATCGGGTATCAAACTGGTCAACCGGTCTGGAAGCAAGCCGAGCAGAATATTTTCCAACACGGTTTGCCGATGCAACGGGCGTGAATGTTGAAATACAATACCAATACCCGCACGGGCTATCTGATGCGTCGGCTTACCCGCCAATTCGAGATCATTGAGGCGAATACTGCCCTCATTGGGACGTTCAATCCCCATGATGAGCTTCATCACTGTTGATTTTCCCGACCCGTTCGGGCCGATCAATCCCAAAATCTCCCCGCGATGAAGATTCATATCGATGCCCTTTACAGCCACCAGACCACCAAATCTCTTGGTCAGCCCGGTAACTTCCAGACATGGTGCACCGTTATTCATGTCGTTCTCCTGGCGCGCAGCATACCAAGCAACCCATCAGGCGACACCATAATCACAATGAGCGCCATAATAGCGACCACCAGCGTACTGAGCTGCCCAAGGGGGCGCAAAATCTCGCCGGCGACGATGAGGAATATCGCGCCAATCGCGCCGCCTATGATGGTTCGCCGCCCCCCCAGAACTGCTGCGATGATGACGCGAACACCAATGGCGATATCGACCACGGCATTCACCGAGGCGGTGCCCAAATAGAACACCAACAAGGCCCCTGACAGTCCGGAAAACAGAGCACTGATCGCGAAGGCAGCAATTTTATGCTTGGTGATATTAAAGCCCAGTGCCCGCGCCGCAATTGGGTCTTGTCCTGCAGCTTGCAGGATCAACCCAAAATTTGACCTGGATATCGCAAATAATATGGCACCGCTGACGGTCATGAATGCCAGCGCATATTCGTAATTGGGGGCACTATTCACCGATAACACATCGGGCATCGACAAGCCGATTTCGCCCCCCGTCACACCAGCGAAAATCACGATCACCTGTTGCAACAGCAACACCGCGACCAGGGTGATCAAACCCAGATATGGGCCAGTCAGACGCAGAGCGGGAATTGCCAATGCCACACCACCGATTACCGCAGCAAGAGCGCCGATGAGAATGCACACAGGCACTGGCAAATTGAGCAGCGAATCAGCCATGCCGGCGCCATAAGCCCCAAGCCCGATCAGAAATGTTGGTCCGAAATTCACCTCGCCGGCATAGCCGAACAGTAAATCCCACGACATTGAAAATACCGCAAAATAGAATGCGGTGGTCAACACGCCCAGAATGTAATCCGACACCCCAAAAGGCAGCAGGCTGGCAATGGCCAACGTACCAATGGTGAGAATGAAAGGTTTTGAGGAGAAAAATTTTTTCATCGTCAGCGCCTGCCGAGAAGGCCTTGCGGCCGGATATATAAAACCAGGATCAGCAAGACCAAAGCTGGAACGTTTCGCAACGATGGTGATACGAGGTAAGCTGTCAGTGTTTCGATATACCCAATCACATAAGCCGCGAACAAGGTGCCGGAGACGCTGCCCAATCCACCGAGCACAACAATCGAAAAAGCGCTTCCGGTGAGTGCCGGAATAAATTCGGAACTCGTGCCAAGAAAGCTGCCGAGCAAAATGCCCGCAATGCCAGCCAACACACCATAGATAATCCAGACCAACAGATAAATCCGCGACAATTCAAATCCCAGCAAAGTCAGTCCGCGCGGGTTGATCGAAGCCGCGAGCAATTGCTTGCCCATTTTTGTCCGATTGACCAGCAGCCATAAGCATCCCAGAACAACCCACGATATAGCGGCGGTGATGAATTCATTGGCCGGCGTGGTAACACCGAGAAAATCGACAATGCCAGGCAGTAAAGGCTTCACCGTGATCGGCGTGTCAGTGAAGATGTATGAGAGCATCTCCTGCAGCATGACACCCCACAACAAAGTGCCGGTTAGAACAAATAACTCCCGCTCCCGTGCCGGAATAACCCGCGAGCGCTGGATCGGCCGGACAATCAGCAAATACGTCGCCATGGCGGTCACGATACCGGCCAATATCCCGGCGCCGGCACCGATATAGGCCCCGAGTCCGAGCCGGGTCCCGACGTAATAAGCGATCATGGCGCTGACCACGAGCAGGCCGCCATGGGCGAGGTTGAGCACACCCGAGACGCCAAAAATCAAAGTGAATCCGAGTGCACCAAGGGCGTAGAGGGTGCTGATGGCAAAGCCATCGATCAGAATTTGCAGGACGAGCATGAGGTCTCCGGCCGAATCGCGGATGTCAATTTATCCTGAACAGGCAACAGGCCGGCGGCACAAAGTGCCACCGGCCAGCGGAGTGTTAGTTCGCCGCCATTTTCGGTAATTTCACGAAGCTTGGAAATTCCGCTTTGGCATTGGCGAGATTGAGTGGCCAGATGGTCTTTTGCTGACCGCTCTGCCACTGAATTGCAACACCGGTTACATAACCGGGCCCATAACGCAGGGCATGAGTGAATTGACTGCTTTGGCCGAGAAATTCCAGACGCCCCTGCGTGCCAACCATATCAGTCTTTTCAAGCGCTGCCACGAGCGGCAGGGCGTTGGTGGATTTCGCCCGTTCGATCGCATCTTTCAGCATGTACATCGCATCATAAGTCGTATACGCCGAATAAGCGGGCGAATAACCGAACTTCTTCTGATAGGCATCGGAAAATGGCAAGGTTTTCGGCGTAATGGCGACACCCGGTGCCGCCACGTTTCCGGTAATCACCCCTTCGGTGCCACCATTGGTCGCTTGCCAGAATTGCGAGCTGCCGGCCTGCGCATTGATGCCTGCGAGCGCGATCGGCACGTGCTGGGTATTCCACTGCACGGTTGGTTGCACACCCACATGCGCCCAACCCGCAATGATCACGTTCGGGTTCAAGCTCGCCAATTGCTGATAAATCGGCGTGAAATCGGTTGTGTCAGGGGAGAAGCGAATCTCCTTTTCAACAGTCAAGCCCGCCTTCGGCAGGCAACCCTGATACCCGGCATCGAGCGGCTGGGTCCAGGCGGCGTCCTCGCTCAGGATCACAGCGGTTTTCATGTGGAACTGGTTGACCAGAATGTCATGCGACGCATCGCAAACCGCCTGGGCCAAAAACGCTGCGGGCAGATAAGCGTGGAAGATATATTTATTCCGGGCATAATCCTTGTGAACGAACTGGCTGAGCTGGTTCGCGGCTGCCCCGGTAATCAGATAAGGTTCGTGCAGACGGGCCGACCAGGGTTCAAGGGCAAGCCCCACTTCGCTGACGAAGGTGCCGACCACAGCAACCACATGGTCTTCTTTGACCATGCGCTGGAACGAGCTGACAGCATCGGTTGAGGAGAGATGGTCGTCCTCGATCACCAATTGGATCTGCCGGCCATCAATCCCGCCCGCTGCGTTGATCTGATCGGCGGCGAGTTCAGCGCCATTGGCAATGGCTTTGCCCGGAATCGTCGCCAGTTCGGTGGTGATGCCGATTTTGATCGGATCGGCAGCCTGGGCCGGGCTGACAGCCCAACCTGCAAAGCCCACCAACATCGTCGCGGCCGAGGCCAACAAACCGGCCCGAATCGAGCGCGCAGCAATGAAACCTTTAAGGTTCATGTTTTTTCCTCCTGATATTGTCGTTGAGGCGTGGACATCGCCTCTCACTAAAGATGACCCTGTTTCCGTTTGCGACACAAGGCTCCTCAGGGCGGATTCGGCGAAATAATGGGGATCGCCCCCCAAAATCGTAAAACCAATACCAGCATGACCAGTTGCATGCAGGAGACCAGGGCCACGCAGCCGGTCCAGCCGGTTGCGCGCCAAAGGCCGGCTGGCAATATCCCGCCCAGACTGCCGCCGATATAATAAAACGTGACATAGAGCCCGACAGCCGTGGATTTGGCCTCACGCGCCGCCGCGCCGACAAAGCCGGTCGCCAGCGCCTGCTCCACAAACAAGCCGCAGCACATAAACGCCAAGCCGGCGATGATAATGGGCAGAGACTGCGCCAAGGTCAGCCCGAACCCTAAGAAACCAGCCAGTGATGCGGCCAACACCACCGGCCGCCGCCCGATCCGGGCGGCAAGCCTGGTCGCCAGCGGTGTGACCACTACACCGGCCAGATAAACCACGAAAACCAGCCCCAGCGCCGCTGGGCCTAAATTGAAGGGCGGTGCGGCAAGCCGGAAATTGATAAACGTAAACACGGCAACAAAGCTGAACAACACGCCAAACCCCACCGCATAGGTCGCCAGTAAACGCGGGTTGCCCATGTGGATCTTGTACGAGCGCAGGGCCCGCGCCAGGCCGCGGGTTGGGGTAAAATTCTGTTCGGCCGGCAGCCAAATGAAAATCATCCAGGCGAGTGCCATGGTCAGCAAACCGATCAATGCCAGAGCAATGCGCCAGCCCAAATATTCGGTGGCGATACCCGTGATGACCCGCCCCGCGAAACCGCCGAAAATGGCACCTGTGATATACGTCCCGGCCAATTTGATGGTCGTGCCGCCGGCGGATTCATCACCAATATACGCCACCGTGACCGTGAAAATGAACGGCAGCAGCAATCCTTGCAAAAACCGCCAGAGGATCATCTGCCCGAGCGTCTGCGCCGTGGCCGCAAGCAGGGTCGGCAGGATCAGCAACATGGCCGCACTCACAATCAGACGGCGCCGGCCGAATCGGTCCGAGATCGCACCGATCAACGGGGCGATCATTGCGACCGCCAATAAAGGTGTGGTGACGGTCAAGCCCGTGCGCAGTGGACTGGTATGAAATTGGCTGGCCAGAACAGTCAAAATGGCCTGGGTGCAATAGAGATTGAGAAAAGTGACAACACCGGCGGCAAAGACCGCCAGATTGCGCTGGGTCAGTTTGTTGCGGGGCAACATGCCCGCCAGCCCGATTGTCGGCCCGATTGTCGGATTGAGCTCAGAAATGTCTCTCGAAGACGGTGATGACATCGCCCGGTTTCACCTGTGCAGCCGCCGCGGCGCGCCAGACGCGTGGCGGACCATCCACCGCGCGAGTAACCCCGACATAAGCCTGCACCGCCCGATAGGTAAAGCCACCAGCAATCGAAACCGCACTCAAGACAGTCATGCCCGGCTGGTATGGGTAGGGCCCCGGCTTGTTCACCTCACCCAGGATATAAAATGGCCGGTATTCAACAATTTCAACGGCGACTGACGGTTTCAAAATCAGTTGGTCACTCTGCAACTTGCGGGCGATCAATCGCGCGAGATCAATAGCCGTATAACCCGCGGCGCGAATGCCGCCGACGAGCGGCATGTCGATCATGCCGCCCGCGTCCACCCGATATTCGTGGCTTAATTGCTTCTCATCAAATACGATAACCCGAATCTGATCGCCTGGCCCAAATTCGTAGTCAGCCTTGTATTGTGTGGGCAGGAGCGGCAAATCGTCCGCCATGCAACCGCTGACCGGCAGGGCCATGATCAGCTTGAGCGCCAAACGGCGAGTGCAAACAACCAAGTCCAAAACCCCTTTTATAGATTACGACTGATCAACAACTTAAAATTGATTTTTTTATCCGCTTATTGTAATGACTTGTAAAGCATTGATCGGAATTCGCCATGAGCCTCAATTTGTCTCTCACCCCTGGAACACGCGATCCGATTATACCGCAAAACCTCGCTCTCACCGAGGAGTTGGCAGAACAATGGCGCAGCGTGAGGCGGCATTGGAGGCTAGTACTGTTCTGTACTTTTATTTTACCCGCGATCGCCGCGTTAGGACTTAGCGGGCAACCGACGATCTACACAGCAACCGGGACCATGATTTATGATCCTATTGATTTCGCACCGCGCCTCCTGCGCGGCGTCGAGCTCGGGGATCGCGGCACGGATGCAGTGATGGCCAGCCAGAGTGCTGTGCTAACAAGCGCGGATCTAGCTCATCATATCGCCGTCAGCCTCAATCTCGCTGCCAATCCGATTTATAATCCCACTCTACGCAAGCGTTCGGTGTGGCAGAAACTGACCGGTCAACATCCAAAGCAACCTGATCAGAACGACTTGACGGAGGCGGTGCAACGTCAGCTTGCTGCACAAAGTATTTCGAGTTCGCGGATTTTGCAGGTGTCCTTCACCGGTCCCGACGGCGCTTTGGCGGCGCGGGCGGCCAATCTTGCAATGACATTCTATCTCGATCGACAACTGCAATCGCGCTTTGCGGCCTTACAGACCGCCCAAGATTGGCTCACGCAGCGCGCTGAGGCCGTGCAACAACAATTGGCGGCCACCCAAGGCAAAATTGCCCAGGCCCAGGCAAAAGCCGGCTTGAGCCAGGGCGCCCAAGCCAGTTTATCGGACGAAACCGCAAGCCGGCTGACCGAGGCATTGGTGAGCGCACGGACCGCTTTGGCCGAAAGTCAGGCTCGGGTAGAGACGCTGAGTGGCCCGGACCAGGCAAGCGACGATGCGGCCATCGCACCCGAATTACAGCCCCTGCGCAGCCAGGAGAGTGATCTTCAAGCGCAACTCGGTGCGCTCACGACTTCGTTCGGTCCCCATTACCCGCAGGTGATCCAGGTCCAGCGGTCCCTCGCGCGTGTGCAAACACAAATCGCCGATGCAATCGCCCGCCAGATTGCCGCATCGCGCGCCGCCGCCCACGCCGCCGCCGCGCAGGTTGCAAGCCTGCAGGCCATGCTTGATCGAACACGACAAAACGCCGCTCAGGAATCCTTTGCCGCTGCGCCCATCACCGGCTTGCAACAGCAAGCCGACGCCGAGCAAAGCCTCCTCCGCGGCCTGACGGAACAAATGGAAACGCTCGCCAGCCAAAACGCCCTGGCCCAACCCGACGCACGTATCCTCTCGCCAGCATTTGCACCTCATAAGCCAAGCGCCCCACATAGGCTGTTGATTCTCGCCGGCTCGGGATTGTTAGGGTTAGCCCTGGGCCTGTTCGCAGCTTTCGCGGCCGAGGCTCTGGATGGTACTTTTCGCTCTGGCGACGAAATCCGATCCAGCTTGGGATTGGCATGTTTCGCGTTGCTCCCGGAAATTCCAAAAAGACTGCTCGCCGGCCAGAGCATTGCCGCCTATGCACGTTCATCTCCGTTTTCGCCCTTCGCAGAACAATTGCGCGCTTTGCGGGCGAGCCTCTGGTTAGGCCGTACCGGCCGCCAGATCATCGCCGTGACCGCTGCCCGTCCAGACGAAGGCAAGACGACATTGACGATCGGGCTTGCCATTGCAGCTGCGCGTTCAGGTGAAAAAATCCTCGCCATTGATTGCGATGTGCGCCAGCCGAGCTTCGAGACAACATTCAATCTTGGCGGCGCGCCTGGGCTCACCGATTATCTTGCGGGCCGCGCCCGGTTTGCTGAAATCATTCATATCGACCCCGGTAGCGGCCTTGCCATCATCCCCGCCGGAACGATCGCGTTAGATGCATTATCGTTATTCATGAGCGATGCCATGACGCAATTAATGGCGGAATTGCGCAGCGCGTTCGATCTGATTTTACTCGATGTGCCACCTGCTTTTGCGCTCGCGGAAGCCCGCGTTCTCGCACATCTGGCGGACGCCGCTTTACTGTGCGTGCGTTGGCATGACACCCCGCGCAGAGTTGTCATGGCGTCTCTGACGCTGCTGCACGAAGCTAATGTCCGCATCATCGGCACCGCTTTGACCCGGGTTGACCCGACTGCCCATAGCCGGTCGGGCTTTCCCGATGCCGAGCTATATCATCCTCGCTACGGCGGCTATTTTCGGGGCTGACGCGCTATATTATTTGGCGCTCGACCCAATCGGGCAGAGTGCCGTCACACGAACGGCGCGCGGCCAACGAACGATCACACCGACCAGATCATCGCCCGCAACTTGCAAGACGATCCCGGCCCAGTCATCAGGGATAAGTTGGCGGACACGGCACGCGAACTAACCACGTTTGCGGCGGGTGATGGCCTG
>NCAP01000012.1 GCA_002255495.1 Rhodospirillales bacterium 20-60-12
GCCTGCTGAAGATTGGGCAGAAAGCGGCGGCGGGATTTGTTGTTCGCGTGGCTGACATTGTTGCCAGACAGCACGCCCTTCCCGGTGATTTGGCAGCGGCGAGACATGAGTAAACCCTCGATAAAGCAAAAAAGCCGGCGAGTGCCGGCAGGACGCTGGATGGCATCGGCGTATGACCAAATATTACGACAAGGTCAAGCCTTGATGGGTTGTTGTCATAAGCCGGCACGTGCGTAACATACGCCCATGACCTCATTTTCCAGCGTTGATACGCGCCCCGACTTGATCATTGCCCCCCACAAGCCCGAACGCTCCTTTGTCGTCATTGCCGTGCTGGCCATTTTGCTGGCCATGGCGCTGGAGACTCGTGAGGTATTGCTGCACGCTACGATGGATTGGGGCCTGGTCGTGCTGGTGTTCGGGTTTGCCGGTATTCTGGCGGTCAATTTCAACCATTACAGGTTGGGTCGGCCGCGGATCGAGCTGAGCCAGGCGGGCCTGACCGCTTTTGACCTGAAAGGCCGCCAGACCTTCTATCCTTGGGGTCAATTACAGATTTTTGCCCCCGGCTCACGGCCGTTCACCATCCGCGCCGCGTTGAGCGCGTCCACCAAAATAGCGGGCAAAGCAGCGGAGGGCCCTGTGTTTCTCGAGTTCAAGACCAAAAACTACGCAACCAGCGAAAAACTGGAGGATGTCATCAATCGTTACCGGGCCGGTTTGCTCTGCATTTGATCAAACCCCACCGTTTGAAGCTTACGTCTCAGACGGTGAATTGCTCGGTCAAAATCCGCTCGGAGAGCGCGCGGTCAGGGTCGAACAGAACCAACGCCGACAGGCTACGATCCTCACTGACCGCCACCGAGACGACATTACGCACTTCCGTCGAGTCGGCGACGGCCGCGACAGGGCGCTTTTCCGATTCCAGAACTTCGAACAACACTTCAGCCGAGGCCGGCAGCAAGGCACCGCGCCAACGGCGCGGGCGGAACGGCGAGATTGGCGTCATCGGCAAAAGATTAGCCGTCAACGGCACGATCGGGCCATAGGCCGAGAGGTTATAGGCTGTTGATCCCGCGGGGGTGGACAACAAGATGCCATCGCAGATCAGTTCCTCCAGCCGAATTGTGCCATCGACCGTAATCCTGATCTTCGCCGCCTGGCGCAATTGCCGGAGCAGACTGACCTCGTTGATCGCCAATGCTTCCTCAACCGCGCCTGCGGCCGTCACCGCATGCATGCGCAGCGGGTGCAATTGTGTGTGCTGCGCCCGTTCCAGCCGCTCGACCAGTTGGGCTTCATGGAATTCGTTCATCAAAAACCCGACCGAGCCGCAATTCATGCCATAGACCGGCACGTTACGGCCGAGCACCAGATGCAGGGTTTCCAGCATCAGCCCATCGCCGCCCAGCGCCACGATGATCGCCGCCTGATCAATGGGCGTATCGCCATATTGATCCGCAAGCCGCGTGCGGGCGGCCTGCGCGAACAGACCTGGCGCCGCGACGAAGGCGATTTTCAAACCAGGCGCCGATGCTCGAGAACAGGCATTCTGCCACGCACGGCCTGCGTCATAGCCGGATCGATCCGCGCTGAGGCAAATCCTAATCCATCCGATGCCCGCGCCACCACATGCCCCCAAGGGTCGCAGATCAATGAATGCCCGTAGGTGAAACGGGCTTCGCCCGACCCGTCGATATGCTTACCAACACAGGCCGGGGCCGCGACCCAGCATTGGCTTTCAATCGCCCGCGCGCGCAGCAGAACTTCCCAATGATCCTTGCCGGTCTGCACGGTGAAGGCCGCGGGGAGGAAAATCAGCTCCGCACCAGCACGTCGTAAAGCCAAGAATAACTCCGCAAAACGCATATCATAGCAAATCGCAAGACCTGCCGTTAACCCTTTGATTTTACATGTAACAACCTGGTCTCCGGCAGCATAGGTTGCGCTCTCGCGGAAGCCCTGGCCATCGGGTGTCGTAATATCGAACAGATGGATTTTACGATAGCGGCCGATCTCGGTGCCGGCTTGGTCGAATACGAGATTGGTATTGAATAATTTATCGCCGTTCCGTTCGCCAATCGAACCGCCATGGACATGAATACCGCGGGTGCGGGCGTAATCGCGCAAAAATTCATAAGCAGCGCCGCCCGGCTCGTTTGAGCCTATGTCCGGCAAACGTTCAGCCTGGGCGAATTTGGTCGCCCGATCGCCGCCCAGGCATGACCATATCTCGGGCAATGCGATGATATCGGGGCGGTCCTCTTCGAGCGCACGATCCATAAGCTGCCGGGCCTGGGCAATATTATGCGCCTTATCGGCGTTGGGCGACAATTGGATGACCGAGAGACGCATGAACCACCTTGGTTGAAATCGCTGATGTTCATCGTGCCTCTCCGCGCGCTGAGTGGCAAGCAGGCGGCCTGGGGCAGCCGCTTCGGCAAAAGGGAGCGTGACAAAATGAGACAATTCCGATCTTGATTCTCATGCCTCAGGTCGGATTAAACAACCCTAGTTACAAAGGAGGGCCAGATGAATTTTCTGCTGAACAAACGCGCTCGCTTGGCAGCGATCGTGGTGGGATCCATGGTCGCCGGCGGCGCCTTGACCGGCACCGCTTTGGCCGTCCAGGGCCATATGCTCAATGCCCGCGGTGCGCTGTACCGGGCCAACGCCCAATTGCAGGCGGCTGAACCTGACAAAGACGGCCACCGCGTTGAGGCGATGCGTCTCGTTGGCGAAGCGATCCAGCAGGTCAATGCGGGCTTGGCAGCCGGCGCTCGCTAAGCGCACCGCGCATGATCGGCCTTGTTATGGGGGGCGGCTTTGCGTATCTCTCCCCCCATGACACATAAAATTCTAATACTGGCGGCATGCCTCGCCACCATTCCGCTCGTGGCCCAGGCCGATGGCGGACCGCAGTCGCTCGGTAACTTTGGCAATTGGACGGCCGCGACCTATGGCAGCGGTGCGGGCAAAGCCTGTTACGCTTTCACCAAACCGGAAAGCTCGGCGCCAGCACTGCCCAAACGCGGCGCGGTCCTGTTGACCGTGACCGAACGGGCCGGCAGCCGCGATGAGGTGTCGATCGATGCCGGGTTCACATACGCCAAGGCGGCGAATGTCGTGCTCACCGTCGGCAGCAACAAGCTCGGTTTTTACACCTCCGGCAGCGACGCATTCGCGCTTGATGGCGGCAAAACCGTCCTCGCCTTTCAGGGTGGCGCCAGTGCGGTGGCCAAGTCCCCTGCGCCCGGCGGGCAAAGTGTCACTGACAATTTCAGCCTGGCCGGCTTTTCGGACGCCTATAAAGCGATCGTCGCGGCCTGCCCGAAATGAATATCGAGCTGAACGCGGCTGAGCGCGAGAGAATTCTCGCCAAGGCGGCGTTGTTTGCGCCGCCGCCCGCCACCCTGCCAGACGGGCGGCGTGATCTGGTCGGCATGAATCGGGCGGAACTGGCGGCCGAACTGGACGCGATCGGCGAAAAGCCGTTTCGCGCCAAACAGCTCTGGCATTGGATCTATCATCAGGGCAAAACCGATTTTGCCGACATGAGCAGCATCGCCCGCCCCTTGCAGGAGAAGCTCGCCGCCCATTTCGTAGTGGGCCGACCGGAGATTGCCGAGGACCAGCTGAGCGCGGACCTGACCCGCAAATTCCTGTTCCGCTTTCGCGATAACGAGGCCGTTGAGACCGTCTATATCCCCGACCCGGTCGAGGATCGCGGCGCCGTCTGTATTTCCTCGCAAGTCGGCTGCACCTTGTCCTGCCGGTTTTGCCATACTGGCACGCAGCGTCTTGCGCGAAATCTCGGTGTGGCGGAAATCGTCGGCCAGTTCATGGCCGCGCGCGACGCCTATGGCGAATGGCCGAGTCCGAAGGGCGAGACGCCGCGCCTGCTCTCGACCATCGTGCTGATGGGCATGGGCGAGCCGCTGTATAATTACGAGAATGTCGCCGCTGCGATGAAAATCGTCATGGATAATGAGGGCATCGGTCTGTCGCGCCGGCGGATCACGCTCTCGACCAGCGGGGTCGTGCCGATGATGGACCGTGCGGGTGCCGAGCTCGGGGTTAATCTGGCGGTCTCCCTGCATGCCGTGCGTGATGATCTGCGCGATGAATTGGTGCCGCTGAACCGCAAATACCCGATCGCCGAATTGCTCGATGCTTGCCGGCGCTACCCTGGCGGTTCGAATGCGCGGCGGATTACGTTTGAATATGTCATGCTCAAAGGCATCAATGACAGCGAGGCTGAGGCGCGCGAACTGGTCCGGTTGCTCGCCGGATTGCCGGCGAAAGTGAATTTGATCCCGTTCAATCCCTGGCCTGGCAGCGCCTATGAGACCAGCTCAAACAACGCCGTGCGCCGCTTTGCCGATATTGTCATGGCGGCTGGCTATTCCTCGCCGGTGCGCAAGCCGCGCGGCCGCGACATTCTGGCGGCATGCGGCCAGCTCAAATCGGCCGCCAATGCGGGATGATTAAACCTTCGATCACAATGCCTGGGCACAACTCTTGATCTATTGGCCAATCTAACGAATTAGAAGGCCAGACGGTCGTTTACAAATCTCAGTTGAATTAGGATTGTTCCATGGTGCGTAAAATCGGTTCCAAAGCCCCGATTAAGACGATTTTGGGGATAGCTTCACTCATGGTGGTGCTCGGCGCGGGCCTTGGCACGCGTCTGGCCTTCGGGACCGACGCGCCTCCGGCACCTGCTTCTGCACCACCCGCAGCAACCCCAGCGCCGGCACAGGCCGCAAGCGGCGCTCCAGCGACGGCCCCCGCGCCGACAACCCCAGCCTCGCCCCTTGCCGATCAGCTCGCGCGCGGCAAATATCTGGTGGCAGCCGCCGATTGCATGCCCTGCCATTCCGGCCCGGGCCACGCTCCCTATACCGGCGGCCTGCCCTTCAAGACGCCGTTCGGCGTGATGTATTCACCCAACATCACCCCCGATAAGGCGACCGGCATCGGCAATTGGACCGATAAGCAATTCTATACAGCGATCCATGACGGCATCAGCCCGGGGCATTCGTTCCTGATATTCCCCAAATACATCTATCCCGCGATGCCCTACACGTCCTATTCGCAACTGACCTATAACGACGTGATGGCGATGAAAGCCTATATCTTTTCGCTCACCCCGGTTTCGGCGCCTCATGTTCCCAATGCGCTGAATTTTCCGTTCAATCTTCGCCCGATCCTGCTCGGCTGGCGGATTTTGTTCTTCCATCCGCACGCAATGAAATATGATGCAAGCTGGTCCGCCAATGTGCGCAACGGCGCCTATTTGACCGAGGCGCTTGGCCACTGCACCGAATGCCATTCGCCGCGGAATATCTTTGCCGCCATCAAATCAGGTGACACTTATGCCGGCGCCCCGATCGATAGTTGGTATGCGCCGAACATATCATCCTCCAAGCGCTATGGCGTAGGAGCCTGGAGCCAGGGCGATCTGGTCAGCTATCTGCATGACGGCGGCAATATCGATAAAGGCTCGGCCTATGGTTCAATGCGCGATGTCGTGACCTATAGTCTCAGCCAATTACCGGTCTCTGACGTTCAGGACATTGCGACTTATCTGCAAACCATCACGACACCGCGCGATACACCGCCTTCACCGAGCCCGCTCTCGGCCGATGATCTGGCCGCCCAATTGAAAACGGGCGGAGAGATCTATGCGCAGAATTGCGCCGGCTGCCATCAGGCAACCGGCAAAGGCATGATGACCTTGATCCCGGCACTGGCGGGCAACGGGTCTGTGACCGCAGCGGCACCGACCAACGTGATCGGCGCCGTCGTGCTCGGGCTTGAGCCCTGGAATCATGGCCCGCCAATGCCCGCTTTCGGCAGCCGCCTGAACAATGACCAGATTGCCGCGGTCGCCAATTATGTGCGGACCAGCATGGGCAATGATGCGACCGCCAATGCGACGCCGGATGATGTACAGGCGATTCGCGACCTCAATAAAAAATGAGCTGCCCGGCGCGCTTGAAGCTCAGGCGACAAGCGCGCCACCGGCTTATTTTTTAATGATCAAATCAACATAAATGGTTGTTGAGGCGATACCAGATCTCGTGATCGAGACGCTGACGGGCAGTTCGCTGCTGCCATTTCTGACCGAATTGGCGCGTCTCAGGATCACCGTGTTTCGCGACTGGCCCTATCTGTATGAAGGTGACGAGGCTTACGAACGCCAATATTTGGCGACATACGCGCATAGTTCCAGTGCCGCTGTCATCATCGCGCGGGTCGGCGGTGACATCATCGGTGCGTCAACTTGTCTTTCGATGCAAGAGGCCAGTGCCGCAGTGCGCCAACCTTTTCGCGATCGCGGATTGGATGTTAGTCGGTTTTTCTATTTCGGCGAGTCGGTTTTAATCCCCGCTTTTCGCGGTCGCGGCCTGGGTGTTGCGTTCTTTGCAGCGCGCGAGGGCCATGCCCAAGCTGTCTCTGGCGCAGATTACACCAGCTTCTGCGCGGTCCAACGCCCTGCCGAACACCCTCTCAAACCGCCCGATGCCGTCACGCTCGATCGGTTCTGGCGCAAGCGCGGCTATCAGCGCTGCCCTGGGCTGGTCTGTCAAATGACGTGGTGCGATCATGGTGATGCCGCAGACTCAGTGCATGATCTGACCTTCTGGATGAAATCCATATCCGGCGCCGCGCTGCCGGTTGCGACTGACTGATGCTGCGCGTGGCATTGGCGCAATATCAGATTTCCAGACCAGCCGATCTCGCTTCGTTCCTCGCCGGTATCGAGGCGTTATGCACACAAGCGCGCGGCCGGGCTGACTTGCTCGTGCTGCCGGAATATGCAGCGATGGCGCTGGCCGGCGCGTTTGTGTCAGCGCCTGACGTGCAGGCCGAACTCGCCGCCGTGGTCAGTCGGACCGCCGATATTCTCGATGGCATGAAGCAGATCGCCAAGCGGCAGAATATCTGGCTGCTCGGGGGTTCATTGCCGATGCAGGATGGCTCAGGGGCGATTTTCAACCGCGCCCCCCTGATCGAGCCGGGCGGTAAAATCGAATTTCAGGACAAACATGTCATGACCAGGTTCGAGCGCGAATCCTGGCATATCACTCAAGGCGCCCTGCCCCGCATATTTGATACGCCATGGGGTAAAATCGGCATTGCCATTTGTTACGATAGCGAGTTTCCCTCGCTGGTCCGGTCCCAGGTGCGCGCCGGCGCCTTCGCCATTTTGGTGCCGACCTGCACCGACACCCTGGCCGGGTTCAACCGGGTGCGCCTGTCGGCACGCGCGCGCGCGATCGAAAATCAGTGCTATGTCGGCATGTCACCGACCATCGGGGCCGCCCCATGGAGTGCGACATTGGACGATAATCAAGGCTACGCGGCAGCGTTCGGGCCGGTCGATCGGGGCTTCCCCGATGACGGCGTGCTCGCGCGCGGCGTGATGAACCAGCCCGGTTTGGTCTTCGCCGATCTCGATCCGCAGCGCATAGAGAGCGTGCGCCAAACGGGCGCGGTATTGAACCATGCGGACTGGCCCGCATGACATTGATATATCTGATCGCGGGCGAAGCCAGCGGGGACATATTAGGCGGCCGCCTGATGAGCGCTTTGCGTGCCGCCCGCCCCGATCTCGCTTTTGCCGGTATCGGCGGCCCGGCAATGCAGGCTCTGGGCCTGAACTCGCTGTTCGCGATGAATGAGTTGGCCTTGATGGGGCTTGCCGAGATTTTGCCGAAAATTCTGCGTCTGCACGTGCTGATCCGGCAAACGATCGAGGACATCGCGGCCCGCAAGCCGGACATGGTCGTGACCATCGACAGCCCGGGCTTTTGCCTGCGAATTCTGGACGCGCTGCGCGGCAGCCCGATCAGACGGGTTCATTATGTTGCACCACAAGTCTGGGCCTGGCGTGAGAATCGGGTAAAATCCTATCCGGGTTTGTGGGACGAACTGCTCTGCCTGCTCCCCTTCGAACCGGCTTTTTTTGCCCGCCACGGCATACAGGCACGCTTTGTCGGCCACCCGGTTTTGGAATCAGGCGCGGACCGAGGGGATGCCGCCCGCTTCGCCGCCCAATTCAACATGCCCGCCTCGGCCCTGCCGCTGCTCGTCATGCCCGGCAGCCGGCGCAGCGAATTGGCCCGACTGATGCCGGTCTTCGGCGAAACGATCCACATGTTGCATGAGACTTTACCCGCCTTGGTGCCGATTTTGGCCGCCGCCCCGAATATTGCGGACGAAGCGACCGCGATGGCGCAAACATGGCCGGTCACGCCTTTGATCGTCAGCGCCCCGGCCACGCGCTATGATGCTTTCGCCGCCGCGCGCGCCGCCCTGACCAAATCAGGCACATCGACCTTGGAACTGGCATTGGCCGGCGTGCCCATGATTGTTGCCTACAAGGTCAATCCGCTGACGGCCCTTATGGCACGGCGTCTGATCAAAGTGCCTTACGCGTCAATCGTCAATCTACTTTCCAACGCGCCGATTTTACCCGAATTCATCCAGCAGGATTGCAATGCCCCCGCTTTGGCACGCAGCCTTATGACATTGTTGGACGGTGGTCCGGCCGCCCAGACCCAGAAAGCGGCCATGAAAACGGTTCTGGACAGTTTGCAGGCACCGCAGGGCTCACCCTCGCAGGCCGCTGCAGCTTCGATACTCGCCCTGCTTTAGATTGATATAGGTTTAGATCAATATTGGTTTAGATGGAGTCACTCGACTGCATCTAAACCAATGAAATTGGTCGACAAAATGACCATAGAGCGTGATCGTTTTACAACGTTCACGCTCTGTCCACGCGTTTGGGACGTGTTTTCAGTGCTCCGGCGATTTTCGGTTTCAACTTAAGAGTTTATTAACGGCCCACCCCCAATCTGTGACCTGGATCACACGTCGATGGCCGAAACTGACCGACAAGGGACCCATCGGAAGGCAACTTCCATGACAGTGGGGACCTGGGACAAATGCAAGCCATTCAATCGGTTAGAGCAGCGCTCGAAGATCCTATTTTCGGGCGTATCGTCAGCCATAAATTCTTTTTATCGCCTCATGATATGGGGGCGTATCTCTATCTCGATGACGAATTATGCCGGCTTGAGACATGCCGGCTCATGATCGAAGAAACGCGGGATCAATGGCTGACGGAGAGCGGCACAATGGCCACCGCCAAGCAGCGCAACTGGCGCCTGATGCCCGGTGCGATCAATAACAAATCGCTCCGGCTTGAGGGGATTCATGGCTGTATCAGCGTGGATTGCCGCCTGGCCTTCTATGACGAGGAGCAATTTTATTTTCGGCACGAGATTTTTGCCGAAAATGGCACGCCCATCGGCCGTGCCCTCAGCCGGGCCTCATTTAAATCCCGCACCCGCATGATCACGCCGGGTGAAGCCATGGCGCGCTTACTCGTCGACCTTCAGCCCAAAACCAAGCGCCTGGCGCCGGTCAGTATCGCCTCCTGAGACAAAGCTGACACCGGAAACGGGGTCGTTCGATCACGAACGACCCCAAGAAATTAGATCAATATAGGATTAGATGGAGTCGCTTGACTCCATCTAATCCTATGACATTGATCGACAAAATGAACACAGAGCGTGTTGTTATAAAACAATCACTCTGTAATCGGCCGTGGACGACCATTCGAATCGATTGCGACGAAAGTAAAGGTTGCTTTCGTAACACGCGCCTCCTCCGCCGTGCCGCGGGCGCAGCGCCAGGCTTCGACACCGATACGCATGGACGTCCTGCCGGTGGAGAGCAACGTCGCGTAAACCGAGACGTCATCGCCGATATGAACCGGTCGGATAAATGACATTGCATCGACCGAGACCGTCACGCAGCGGCCTTTCGCCACACGAGCGGCGAGATTTCCGGCAGCCAGATCCATTTGCGACATGATCCAGCCGCCGAAAATATCGCCATTGGCGTTGGCGTCCGCCGGCATTGCGATGTTGCGAATCATCGGAATACCCGGCGGCAGGCGTTCGGGCGGCGTGCCCGGTTGATCGGGGTCGGCCACGCAGTTACAGACTTTTCTCGATAAAGGCTTTCAACGCACTTTTCGGCGCGGCGCCAACCTGGGTGGCGGCCGGCTTGCCGTCCTTGAACAGGATCAAGGTCGGGATGCCACGCACACCATAGGTGGTCGGTGTCATCGGATTTTCGTCAATATTGATTTTGACGATGTTCAGGCGGCCTTCAAATTCGGTGCCGAGTTCTTCCAAAGCCGGCGCGATCGCCCGGCAAGGACCGCACCATTCAGCCCAGAAATCAACCAGAACCGGGCCTTTGGAGGCCAGAACCTCGGCTGAGAAACTATCGTCGGATACGGCTTTGCTCATGATCAAATAATCCTTTCACAAGTGAAGATGGCGGGTTCGCGAATGCCAATCAAGCCAACGCCTGAGCGGTGGGTGCATATCTGTCGAGTAGGCGGCGCGGCAGGCTCATGATGCAAGCGGTCTCCGTCCAGATCAGCAAAGCCTCGATCGGCCGATCTGGATAAATCTGCGCCAATATAGCGCAGTACGAGGCGAGCTGGCGCAGATAGGCGACCGGCACATGGTCCAAATCGGCGGGGGGCCTTCGGTCGGTCTTAAAATCCGCCAGAACGATGCGCTCCGGCGTGATCAATATCCGGTCGATCAAGCCGCCGATTTCCAAATCATTAACGATGCCGGCGATGGGAATTTCCGCCCGGCTGCCCGGACCGAACAAGGCGCTCAATGAACGATGCCCGAGAATCGCCTGCACATCGGCGGCGATGGCGCGCTGCATGACCTGATCGATCCCATGACCCGATGAGGCGAGATACGATGCCATGGCCTGCTCACGCGCGCCGGGTTCGATGGCCGGCAGATGCTGCAACAAAGAATGGATCAGCCGGCCACGCGCCAATGCCGCCCGGCGGATACCGGGGATTTGGACCAAAGGTGATGCGGCGGCAAGGCTGCCTTGCGCACCCTCCGCACTACGGCTCGGGGCAATCGGTTCAGGTCGCGTGGTCTCTGGCGCCATGCACGTGCCAATCCAGCCGGGCAATTCAACAGGCGCGCGCGCCATCGTCGGCGGTTCGATTTTATCAGGTGCGACGGTTTGCACCGCATCCAATGCCATGACGTCACCGGGCCAGGGCCCATCGAAGCTCTGCGTCGCAATGCCGGCCAGCCGGGCAAAGCCGCGCTTTATGCCCGCATACCAGGTTTGCTCGCTCATGGCTTTTGCGGGCTCCGTGCCGCAGACCAGCAAATGATCCTCAGCCCGTGTCAGGGCGACATAAAGCAGGCGATTTTCCTCGGCGAGGTCGGCCTGCTTTTCAGCCTGCACAGCCTGCATGACAGCAGCGCTGCGTAAGGCCGCGCGCGGACAAAGCACAGGGATTTTCTGGCCCTGCTGCGGCGTGTCGAGCCAATAAATCAATTCGCGTGCCGGCTGGGGTGTGCTCGGTGCGGCCAATATAACCAACGGCGCTTGTAGTCCCTTCGCGCCATGCACCGTCATGACACGCACCAGATCACCTGCAGCCTCCGGTTCGCGCTTGATCTCCGCGCCGGATTGGCGAAAATAATGCACAAAGCCTTGCAATGATGCGGGTTTCTTGGCGGCATAATCCAAAGCAGCGGATAGACATTCATCGATCGGCTCGTTGGCCTCCGGCCCCAGCCGGCCGAGCAGCCGCGCCCGCGCACCCTGATGACCCAGTGCAAAAACGAGTAAATGATAAGGCGAAAGAAAATCAGCTCTGGCACGCAATGAGGTGAAAAATTCTTGTGCCTGCTTCCAGTCTTCGCGTTCGCCGGCGCGCGCGGCAAGTGCCTCGTGGAGCCTGCCGGAGCGCCCCAGAGCGAGCGCCATCAGGCTGTCATCGGCGAGGTCACCAAGCGGGCTCGTGAGCCAGGTGGCCATCGCCAAATCATCCTCAGGCAACAGCAGCGCGTCACAGAGTGCGAGCAAATCCGCGACTGCCCGCTGGGCGGTGAGCAACATGCGATCAGCGCCGGCAACCGGCACACCATGGTCCTTCAGCGCACGCATCAGCACCGGAATGAATTCATTGCGATTTCGCACGAGCACCAGAATGTCCCCGGCCGCCAGCGCCCTGCCCCGGCTCGCAATCCGCATCGTGCCGATTTGCTCGGCAATCCATGCGGCAATCTGGCGCGCAAGCCGCGGCCGCGCGGCCTCCTGGCTGCTATAATCATCGGGCACGCTCCAGGGCGGCAATTCAGCGACCGCCGCCGATGGCGTCGGCGGCCAAAGCGTCACCGACCCCGCCTGCCCCGCCCGATGTGGGATGTGAGACAATGTTTCAGCCTCGCCCAGAACACCCAGCCGCGTAATGGGATCATCGAATACCGCATCCGTGAGAGCGAGAATCGGCGGTGCTGAGCGGAACGAAACCGACAGCGCGCCATCATGCCAGAGACGATCGGCAGCGGTCACGCGCTCACGCATGACGTCACGCCAATGGGCGAAACTCGCGGGATCGGCACCTTGGAACGAGAAGATCGATTGCTTGCGATCCCCAACCGCGAACACGCTGCGCTGCACGTCACGCGCGCCGAGACCGGCGAAAAACTCCCGCGTTATGGCATCGACAATATGCCATTGGGCGGGTGCGGTATCCTGCACTTCATCGAGCAATAAGTGATCAATCCCGCCATCGAGCTTGTAAAGAACCCAGGCGGCACCAGGATCGGTGAGCAATGCGCCACCTTGCAAAATCAAATCGGCATAATCAAGCTGAGCCGCCTGGGCTTTGGCCGCACGATCGCGGGCAAGCATCGGGCCTGCGAGCTTGATCAACGACGCAGACAAGAGCGCAACATTCAAAGCGGCCCGCTGCTCGGCGACCGCCAAAATCCGATCTTGTTCACGTTGAATGACGGCAGCGAGAGCCTGATCGTGATTTTTACGAAAAAATCCACTGATCGCGCGCGGCTCCCCTTTGCCGGTGAGAAATAAATCGCTCCATTCATCCCAAGCCCGCACCCGCTCATCGGGCGGGCAAGCGAGCCAATCCAGCAGTCCTTCCGCCCGCTTCACAGCCGCTGTGGTGCCGTTTTGCGCGATATCCAGCAGCACCGCCCGCAGGCTGGCCTCGCCGCGCCAGGTGACCGCCGCATGGAGAATCGTATCATCATCGCAATCGGGTGCATTCAGCGCGGCCCGCTGCATGGCGATCAGCCCCTCTTGCCCGAATTCGCCGAGCAATGCCCCCAACCCATCGGGTGCGGCGGCAAGTTCGCTGATCAGGCCGGCGAATTCAGCCTCGCCGATCTGTGCTGCGAGACTTTCAATGGCCGGAAATAAAGCGCCATCAGCCAATATCGTCTCCCGCGCGCTGCGCCGGCGGGAGGCTGAATCGGCATCGTCTGCCAAGGCGAAATGCGGTGAAATACCAGCCTCAAGCGGGAATCGGCGCAGCAGCGATTGGCAGAACGCGTGAATGGTGGTGATGCGCATGCCGCCGGGCAAATCCAGCACCAGCCCGAATAAGCGCCTGGCCCGGGCACGCATCGCGGCATCAGGCGCTATGGCGAGGGCCGCCAGCGCCGCATCTAATCCCGCATCATCCATGGTCACCCATTGGCCCAATGCCGCGCGCAGGCGCAAAGCCATCTCGGCCGCGGCGGCTTTGGTGAATGTCAGGCATAATATGCGCCCAGGCGGCACATTGCCGAGCATCAGGCGCAGCAACCGATCGGTGAGTAATTTGGTCTTCCCCGACCCGGCGGAAGCCGCAACAAAAGCCGAGACAAGCGGGTTGGAGGCCTGCAGCTGAGCGTGTTGGGCCATCGCAGAGGGTGATTTATTCATTCGCCCTCCTGCCATTCGGCGCGGCGCGAGATGGCGTCATAAGGGCTCGCATAACCGGCACGACCGGGATGCGGCGCGTTCAAATAAGCGGTCATCGGGTCGCTGAATTGCTTAAACAAATCAGGGATATTGCGCCGTGCGGTATCAATGACCGCCCGCAATTCAGCATCCTTGCCTGCGAATAAAGGGTGGATTTTGCCTTCAACCGCGCCGCCCGATAATTTCCAGAACGCCAGATCGCTGACCTTGTGGGCAAAGTCCGGACCGAAACATCCAAGCTCGGCCATGACCGCCTCGATCGGCAATTGTGGCGCGTTGCCCGCGACCAGATCTTTCGCCGCCGCCGGCGAACCGGTTTTGTAGTCGATGATCGAAACCAGGCCATCGGCCTTGCACTCCAGCCGATCAGCCCGGGCATTGACGGCAAATCCCCCCTCGATGAGCCATTTGCCGTCCCGCTCCACCGCCAGCGCCAAAGGCAGGCCCACCTTCGCGCGCAACTGGGTTTCGGTTGCGATCAGCCAATGGGCCAATCGCTGCAGCCTTGCCGCCCACCAGGCCGCCAGTGCCGCGCGCGGTCGGGTGAGGCGCATCTCGCTGAGCAACAGCGCCGTCAACCGCGCGCCGGCGTCAGGTTCAGCAGGATCATGCGCGGCAAAGAACGCGGCGATGCCGTTATGGACGATGGTGCCGAAAGAGGCCGCGTCACTTTCAGCGTCCAGCTCGTCGAGTTCTGCGATTTTCAGGATTTTCCGCGCATAGACCGCATAAGGGTCTGCCATCAAAGTGGCGATTTCGGAAATACTGAGCGATTTTGGCCGCAGTCCCGCCGGCGGCCTCGGCGCTGGCTTGGGCCGTTGAATACGCGCCACGGGCCGATCGAGTAAGCGCGCCCAGTCACTGGCCGGATGCAGGGGCAATGACAAATGTGCACCGGCCAACATCGTTTCGATCCGTGCTAGAAAGCGCGAGGGCACGCACGGCGCCCGCCCGCTGGTTTTCGGCGCCGACAGCACGACGACCGGCGAGGACGCCGCGAGGGCAAAAAAATCATGCGCCGCTGCACCGATCGCGGCCTCGGAGGACGGCAACCCGATACCACGGCGCATCACCCGGCTCAGCCAAGGCCCCGGATCAGTTTCGGCAGGCCATGCGCCTTCGCTCAATCCTGCCAGCACCAGCAAATCGACCGATTGCAGCCGGGCTTCCTGCACACGCCAGATGGCAATGCGCGGATGCTGATCATGCGCCCTTGGGCGCCGCAAAATCGCCCCCTCCAGCACGGCATCCAACAAATCGGGCAAATCAGCCGGCGCCATGTCGGGCAAGCGGTCCAGGGCCGCCAATGTTTCGCTCAGCAATTCCGCCAAAGCCGCCCCCGCCTCACCCGACCAGAGCGACGCCGCCCCGGCTTGCTCATCGCTGGCCGCGAGATATTCGGCTGCTTCAATGAGCGCTGTCAGACATGCAGCAGGCGGGGCGGCGATTGCGGTCATCATCGCATCGAGGCTCTCCACAGCCTGGCGAAATGAGGCGAGAAATCCGGCACTCGCCGGATTTTTCGTCTGATCCAGGCGAAATTCCAAACTGCCAAGCCCTGGCGGCGGGCGCGGCCCGCGCAGGGCAGCAAGCTCGAACTGTCGGGCTGCCGCACGGGCAGCAGGCGGCGCATAGCCGAACGCGACGAGCGGATGTTTCAGCAATGCCAGCAAAGGAACCGGTGCCCAGCTTTCAGCCGCCGCGCGCGCGGCGAGGCGGAGTAAAATGGCAGGCGGCGTGCCAGCGAGCGGTTCACCCGCACTGTCATCGGCGCGGATATCAAAACGGCCCAATTCGGCAGCCACCCGCAAAGCCAGCGCGCGATCCGGCGTCACCAAAGCCGCACTCCGCCCAGGCGTCTGCAACGCGTCGCGCAGCAACAGGGCAATCGAAAGAGCCTCCTCCTGTTCATCGCGCGGCGCCAGCCTACTCAATCCTTCCGGGACAATCGGCGTGGCCTTCTGCCAGGAGTCCAAGGCCGTTGCAGGAAGGGCCGCACGGCTCAGGAGGGCCGCCCGCCCGGCAGCAACATGCGAGGCCGTGGCAGGCGGGCGGGCGATGACGTCATCCCGGGTGGCGGACATGCCGGCGAGCAATTCAGCCAACCCGGCTTGCGGATGGGTCGGATGATCCGCGAGATCGGCCCAGCAATGATCAGGCAAAAGGCTGTCATAATATCCGAGATAAACAGCACCCGTTTTCAGTCCGGCGATGACGCGGGCAAGCCGTATGATCGACGGGGGCGCGCCGGCCAGACCCGCCAGCCAAACCGGATAGGCTGGCGGGCACTCACGCCATTGCGCGGCTTGAGCATCGATCAATGCGACCGCGCGGCTGGATTGGTCAGCCAAACCCGATTCCGCCAGAAAAGCCGGCCAGGCTGCGGTGACGATGCTGAGAAATTGCAGCGATTTTTCCCAGTGAATAGCCAGATCGCCTTCGACGAGCCCGGGTAATTTGGCCGCCAGATCGATCTCGGCCCAGGCTGCCTCATCAAGCAAGGCGGCGAGATCAGCGGCCAGCTTCCACGAATCGGCGAGGCGCGTCGGCGCGCCGTCCTTGCCGGCGCGCGCGAGAATCAGCTGCGCCAGGACCGCCTGGCGGTCTGCATTGCCGATCGCGGGTGCCTGATCGAGTACACCCGAGAGTGCCAGACCCACCTCGTCCAGAGCGCCAAGGGCCACGATCCGTGGCAGAAGCATCGGCTGGCCGCCATTGGCCGCCAAAAACGCACCGGCCAGCGCCCGGGCCGAGCGGCGGGTCGGCAAGAGCAAAATGCCTTCGTCAGCTGTGCGGCCTGCCTCCGCCGCCGCTTGCAGCCACGCGGCGGCGAGCGCGGGCAGATAAGCGGCGTCAGCCGGCAGGGCAAAGATGTTCATGTGCTGTTGCCGACCTCGCGCGCCGCCATCGCGGCTTCCGCCCGTTCGAGATGTGCCGGTGTGGAGAGATGAAACCACACACCGTCATGGATAATCGCGGTCAACCGGCCTGCCGCCAGCGCCCGGTCCCATAGCACGTTCATGCTGAACACGGGCCCCGGAAGGTCGGTGAACAAAGCCGGGGAGACCAGTTGGATGCCGCCGAATAAATAAGGAGCGACCTCACGCTCGGCCGGGCGCCGCAAGGGTCCGCCTCTCGGCCAGAGAAAATCGCCCTGCCCGGTTTCCACTTCCATGCCCGCCGTGCGCGCGAGCAACAGCACGGCATCCGCCTGGACAGGATCAAAGGCAGCGGCCAGCCGATGGAACAGGTTAGACGGTCCATCGAGCCAAAACGCATCGCCATTGACGATAAAAAACGGCGCATCTGGCAGATCACCCGCTTGCAGCATGGCAGCCACGGCACCGCCGGTATCGAGCAACTCCGTCTCGCGTCGCAACTTGGCCCGCATGCCGATATGCGCTTGCAGCAGATCAACCTGATGATGACCATTGACGATGACATGACCAATTCCAGCGGCCTGCAGCCGATCCAGCGCGTGCTCCAACAGCGTTTGCCCCGCCAGCCTGAGCATCGGTTTGGGCAGGGCATTGGTCAAAGGCCGCATCCGGGTGCCAAGACCTGCCGCCAACAATGCAGCGTAATTGGGCATTTCAATCATGACGATTCTCGGCCGCCCGCGATCGTGACATCGCGCCGCTCATCAATGCCCGGCTTGATGGTAATGATGACGGCATGAGGCGGCCACAAATCGCCGAGCCGATCGGGCCATTCGACAAGCACGATACCATCGAGCGCCTGATCCCAACCGAGTTCCATCAATCCACGCGGCCCATCGAGCCGCCAGAGATCGAAATGCGTGACCACGCATATCGGCAGCTCATAGGCCTGCACCAGCGTGTAGGTCGGGCTTGGCACATCGAGCGTGGGATCATTGGCCAAGGCGCGCAGAAAGGCCCGGGCAAAAGCGGATTTTCCGGCACCCAGCACCCCTTCCAACAAAAACGCCTGCCCCGGTGCGGCACGGGCCGCGAATCCGGCCGCAAGGGCCTCCATGGCCGGCAGATCAAGCCCTGTTAAAACGCGACTCGCACCCATCTCATCATAGTGCACGTGCGTTGGCCGGACAGACAAGAACGCAGACTTGATATTGCCGCCAAGCGCTTTACCAAACGAAACATGAACCAGTTTACGGATACAGCCATGAATGTAGATGTCGCGATTATCGGCGCCGGACCGGTCGGGCTTTTTGCCGCCTTCGAATGCGGCATGTTGAAATTATCGTCGGTCTTGATCGATGCGCTGGGCGAAGTGGGTGGCCAATGCGCCGCCTTATATCCTGAGAAGCCGATTTATGACATTCCGGCCCACCCCGCGATCGAGGGTGGCGATTTGATTGCGCAGCTCGAAGCGCAGATCGCCCCTTTCGCGCCGCCGCGCCTGCTCGGCCGCGTGGTGACCCAGGTGAGCGGCAAATCGGGTGAATTTGTCATTCAGACCGATCTTGGTGACGTGGTGCAGGCCAAAACCATCATCATTGCCGCAGGGGCCGGGGCATTCGGGCCAAACCGGCCGCCGATCGACGGGTTGGCCGCCTTCGAAGCGAGCGGTGCTGTGCAATATTATGTCCGGCGCAAAGAGGATTTTCGCGGCAAGCGAATCGTCATCGCCGGCGGCGGGGATTCGGCTGTGGATTGGGCGCTCGGGTTGAAGGACATCGCGGCAAAACTTTATGTGGTGCATCGCCGGGCAAAATTCCGCGCTTCACCAGAAACCGCAGCCCAGTTGGAGCAAGCCGCCGCGGCGGGTGAAATTGAGATGGTCATTCCCTATCAGCTGCATGGCCTGCATGGCGCGGGGGGCGTCCTGTCATCGGTCGAAGTGGCTGATCTGGACAATCAGACACGGCATATCGAAGCCGATATCCTATTGCCGTTTTTCGGCCTGGCGATGGATCTGGGACCAATTGCCGGGTGGGGCCTCAATCTCGACAAGCACCATATCGCAATCACCCATGCGACCTGTGAGACCTCGGTGCCCGGCATATTCGCCATCGGCGATATCGCCACCTATCGGGGCAAATTAAAATTGATCCTGCAGGGATTTTCCGAAGCGGCGATGGCTGCCCACGCGATCTACCCGATCATTCACCCGGATGTCGCGCTGCATTTCGAATATTCGACCACCAAAGGCGTGCCGGCCTGAACCGATCACGCTCTGAATACGCCCGTCCGACGCTACGTTTTGTTCAAGGCTGCGCCACGCTTATTTATGGCTGGTGGCGTAGAGCTTGCCTTCAGCGGCAATCAAACGATCCGATGCGATCCGATAAGCCGTCTCATCATTGATGTCAGTCTGATCATAAACCGCCTGGGCCATATCGAGATCGGCCTGCGCTTGTGCCGGATCCAGGTCGGCGACATTGATGATGTCGTCAGCCAGGATCGTGCAGCGCGTGCCTGTCACCTCGGCGAAACCGCCCGAGACGTAAAACCGATCAGTCACGGTCTGGCCTTGATAAATCTCGATCGTGCCGCCGCGCAGCGAGGTGATCAACGGCGCATGGTCAGGCAGAATGCCCAAATCCCCCTCAGTGCCGGGAATCACCACCATATCCGCCGGCTTGGCCAGCAGGCGCCGCTCGGGGCTGATGATTTCGAGATTGGTCGCCATGATTATGCCGACGCCATCAGGGCTTCACCCTTTTTGACCGCATCCTCAATGGTGCCGACCATGTAGAACGCACCTTCCGGCAGATGATCATACTCACCGGCGACGATGCCTTTGAAGCTGCGGATGGTATCGGCAACCGGCACAAACACGCCCGGCGAACCGGTGAACACCTCAGCCACATGGAAAGGCTGGGAGAGGAATTTCTCGATTTTGCGCGCCCGGGCGACGGTGAGCTTATCATCCTCGGACAGTTCATCCATGCCCAAAATCGCGATGATGTCCTGCAAGGATTTATAAGTTTGCAAAATCCGCTGAACCTCCCGGGCAACTTGATAATGTTCCTCGCCGACAATCCGCGGATCGAGCGAACGCGAGGTTGAATCAAGCGGATCGACCGCGGGGTAAATGCCCTTCTCGGAGATCGCTCGGTTGAGCACGGTCGTCGCATCCAAATGAGCGAACGACGTTGCAGGTGCCGGGTCGGTCAAATCGTCAGCCGGCACGTAAATCGCCTGCACGGACGTAATCGAGCCTTTTTTCGTCGAAGTGATACGCTCCTGCAAAGCGCCCATGTCGGTCGCCAAGGTCGGCTGATAACCGACGGCCGAGGGAATGCGGCCGAGCAGAGCCGACACTTCCGCACCGGCCTGGGTGAAGCGGAAAATATTATCGACAAAGAACAGCACGTCCTGGCCTTCATCGTCGCGGAAATATTCAGCAACCGTAAGCCCCGAAAGGGCGACGCGCATGCGCGCGCCTGGCGGCTCATTCATCTGGCCATAGACCAGCGCCACCTTGCTGCCTTCGGTGGTGTTCTCGCCTAGCTTGATCACGTTGGCATCGACCATTTCGTGGTACAGATCATTGCCCTCGCGCGTGCGCTCGCCAACGCCGGCAAACACCGAGACGCCGCCATGCGCTTTGGCGATGTTGTTGATCAATTCCTGGATCAGCACGGTTTTACCCACACCCGCGCCACCGAACAGACCGATTTTTCCGCCTTTCAGATAGGGGGCGAGCAAATCGACAACTTTAATACCGGTGACAAGAATTTCAGCAGATGTCGCCTGATCCTCGAAGCTCGGCGCCTGACGGTGGATCGGGTCCTGCCGGACAGCCGTCACGGCGCCACGCTCATCGATCGGTTCGCCGATGACATTAAGAATACGCCCCAGCGTGCCGGGACCGACAGGCATAGTGATCGGGTGGCCGAGATCAACGACCTCAGCACCGCGTGTCAGACCATCGGTGCCGTCCATCGCGATGCAACGCACTGTGCGTTCACCAAGTTCCTGCGACACTTCGAGCACCAAACGGCGATCGGCGAATTTCACTTCGAGCGCGTTCAGGATGAAAGGCAATTCGCCGTCGAACTGCACATCGACAACGGCGCCCAGAATTTGTGTTACGCGACCAATATTATTATTTGCCATGGTTCGGCTCCTATCAGACGGCTTCTGCGCCGGAGATGATCTCGATGAGTTCTTTGGTGATGTTTGCCTGCCGCGAGCGATTATAAATTTGCGTCAGACGATTGATCATATCACCCGCGTTGCGGGAGGCGTTATCCATCGCGGTCATGCGCGCACCATGTTCGCCGGCGGCACTTTCCAGGATAGCGCTATAGATTTGCACAGCAAGGTTGCGCGGCAAAAGCCGCTCAAGCAGCGTGCCGTCATCAGGTTCGACTTCATATTCAACCGGTGCTGCAACCGGCGCATTCTCGTTGGCCGCCGCCTGCGCGCTCGCCGGGATCAGCCGGCTTTCGGTGACAATCTGCGATATAACCGAGGCGAACCGGTTATAAACCAGCGTGCAGACATCAAATTCGCCGGCCCGGAACGCCGCTACAATCTGCTCTGCAATCTCCTCGGCCGCTTTGAATTCGACCGATTTTTTGCCGGCAAAACTGACATCGCCGTGAATCTGGCTGGCGAATTCGCGCTTGAGGTAATCCCGCCCCTTGCGACCGATGGCAAAAATTTTAACCGTCTTGCCCTCTGCCTCAAGCGCGCGGATCCGGCTGCGGACATAGCGGCCGATCGATGAGTTGAACGCACCGGCCAAACCACGATCCGCGGTGACAGCCACGATCAGGTGAGTCTGGGTTTTGCCGGTTCCCACCAATAACGCCGGTGCATTGGGATTATCGGCGGCGCCGGCGGCGAGGGCTGACATCATTTCAGCCATGCGGTTGGCATAAGGCCGCGCCGCCTCCGCCTGTGCCTGGGCGCGGCGGAGTTTGGCGGCAGCCACCATTTTCATCGCCTTCGTGATTTTCTGCGTCGATTTGACGCTGTTAATCCGATTGCGGAGGGTTTTCAGGCTGGGCATAAAGAGGGTCCCGTTTCCGCGTCAGCCGAAATTGGCAGCAAAATGCTCGACGAACGCAATCAATTTCTTCTCGACATCCGGTTTGATCTGCTGGTCATCGCGGATCGAATTCAGAATATCGGGCGATTTGATTTTGATATCGGCCATCAACTGGGTCTCGAACGCACCGATTTTATCAATGGCGACACCATCGAGATAACCGCGCACACCGGTGAAAATCGAAACGACCTGCTCTTCAACCGGCAGCGGATGATATTGCGGCTGCTTGAGCAATTCGGTGAGCCGGGCGCCACGGGCGAGCAATTTCTGCGTTGAGGCATCAAGGTCCGAAGAGAATTGCGCGAAGGCCGCCATTTCCCGATATTGGGCCAGGTCAAGTTTGATTTTACCAGCAACCTGCTTCATCGCCTTGATCTGCGCCGCCGAGCCGACGCGCGACACCGAGGCCCCGACATTGACCGCCGGGCGGATGCCTTTGAAGAATAATTCGGTCTCGAGGAATATCTGCCCATCGGTAATCGAAATCACGTTGGTTGGAATGTAGGCCGCAATGTCACCGGCCTGGGTTTCGATCACCGGCAAAGCGGTCAAGCTGCCAGCGCCCATCTCGTCGGACATTTTCGCCGCACGTTCGAGCAGGCGCGAATGCAGGAAGAACACGTCACCAGGATAGGCTTCGCGGCCCGGCGGGCGGCGCAGCAACAGCGACATTTGCCGATACGCCACAGCCTGCTTGGAAAGATCATCATAAATGATCAAGGCATGCATGCCGTTGTCACGAAAATATTCACCCATCGCGCAGCCTGTATAGGGTGCGAGGAACTGCATCGGCGCAGGGTCGGAGGCGGTCGCGGCAACCACGGTGCAATAATCCATCACCCCGTTTTCTTCGAGGGTCTGCACCAACTGGGCAACCGTCGAACGCTTCTGGCCGATGGCGACATAGATGCAATAAAGCTTCTTACTCTCGTCGGTGCCGGCATTCGCGGCCTTTTGGTTCATGATCGTGTCGATGATCACGGCGGTTTTGCCGGTCTGGCGATCGCCGATGATCAATTCACGCTGGCCACGGCCGATCGGGATCAAGGCATCGATCGATTTGATGCCGGTCTGCATCGGCTCATGCACTGATTTGCGCGGAATGATGCCCGGCGCTTTGACTTCGACGCGGCGGCGTTCAGAAAAATAGATCGGCCCTTTCCCATCGATCGGATTGCCGAGCGCATCGACCACGCGGCCGAGCAAACCCTTGCCAACCGGCGCATCGACGATGCTGCCCGTACGGGTCACCGTGTCGCCTTCGCGGATCGCGCGGTCATCGCCGAACAACACGATACCGACATTGTCGGATTCGAGGTTGAGCGCCATGCCTTTGATGCCGGCTGATGGAAACTCCACGAGTTCGCCCGCCATCACATTGGCGAGCCCGAACGCGCGGGCAATACCATCACCGACGCTGAGCACTTGCCCGGTCTCGGCGACGTTTGAGTCGGTGTCGAAATTCGCGATCTGACGTTTCAGGATCTCGGAGATTTCGGCAGGACGGATGTCCATCAGGCAACTCCCTTCGTGGAATCAGTGGCCGCCAGATCGGACTGGCGAGGTGGGGTGCTCTGGGCCGTGGAGGGCTGATGCAGAGCATATTGCAGACGTTGCAAACTGGATTTCAAAGACGTGTCATAAAGCCGTGCGCCAATTTTCAAAGTCAGGCCGCCGAGCAATGACGCATCGACCTGCTCGTGAATATCAACCTGTCCATAACCGGCTTCAGTCAGGCGGGCGAGAAGCTGGGTGCGCTGCAGGCCACTCAACGGATGCGCACTCGTTACCTCGGCGACAACGATGCCGCGCCGGGCAGCCACATAAGCGGCAAACTGCGTGACCAACTCCGGCAGATCATGCAAACGCCGATTGGCGACCACAACACCGGCAAAATCGCGGATCAGTTTCGAGCAGCCTTGGTTGACCAATACTGCATCGAGCGCCCGCGCAGCATCGGTGCCACCGGTCAGGCGGCTGGCAACAAAGCGGCGGAAATCCTCACTCTCGTCGAGCATGCGGCCAATGTCGCGCATCTGTTCAACCGTCTGGTCGAGCGCGCTCTGCTCTGCTGCCAGCTCATAAAGGGCCTTGGCATAGCGCACTGCAAAACCCGACGAGCCTAAATCAATGGATGACGCCACTCTTGGAACCTTTGTTTCACTACCGTTGTAACAGGCCATAGTCGCCCGTTCGCCCTCTCGGGCGTTGCTGGGCGACGTAACATAAGGGCCAAGACCGCGCAATGCGGGTTATAATCTTATGTATTCTTATAGAAAACTGATCGGGTCGATATCGATATCGACCCTTGCGGCACGGCTGATCTCGGATGAATGCAGCCAGGCGCGCAGCAATTTCTGGACATTGATCTCCCGGCTGGCTTTCAGCAGCAAACGCCGCCGGTGCCGGCCGCGCAGCAAGGCAAAGGGTGCCGGTGCCGGGCCCAACACGCTGATGCCGGGTCCGTGCGGGGCATGACGAGCCAAGATTTTAGCGGCCTGATCGGCGTCATGAGCGTGCTCAGCGCTGATAATCAGTGCCACCAAACGGCCATATGGCGGCCAGTGGCCGGGCTCGCGCAAGGCCAGTTCACGCGCCCGAAACACAGGCAAATCGCCCGCGATGATCGCCTGCATAACCGGGTGCTCAGGCTCGTGGGTCTGTAACAGCACATGGCCTCGATGTTCGGCCCGGCCGGCCCGGCCGGCCACTTGATGCAGCATTTGCACGCTGCGCTCGCTGGCCCTGAGGTCGCCGCCGGCCAGACCCAGATCCGCATCGACCACGCCGACCAACGTCAAGCCCGGGAAATGCCAGCCTTTCGCGACCATCTGGGTGCCGATGATCAGGTCGATATCGCGCGCCTCGATCGCGCGTGCCGCCTGCCCGGCCGCGACCGGTCCGGCGATGGCGTCACTGGTCATGATCAATGTCCGCGCGGCGGGGAATAAAGTTGCTGCTTCATCGGCAATCCGTTCGACCCCCGGCCCGATCGGCACCAGCGACTCGGCTGCATTGCACGCCGGGCAGGTATCGGGTTTGGGGAGCTGATGCCCGCAATGATGGCAAAGCAGCCGCTCCCCGCGCCGATGCTCGACCAGCCAGGCGGTGCAATTGGGACATTCCATGCGATGCCCACAGGCACGGCAAAGGGTCAGCGGCGCATAACCCCGGCGATTGAGAAACAGCATCACCTGCTCGCCGCGGGCAAAGGTTTCGGTCATCGCGGCAATCAGCACCGGCGACAAAAACTGCCCGCGCGCCGGCTTATCGATCCGCAGATCGATCGCGCGCACGTCAGGCATAACCGCGCCGCCATGGCGCTGGGGCAGTTGAAAATAGCCGTAGCGGCCAGCCTGCGCGTTGACCACGCTCTCCAAGCTCGGTGTCGCCGAGGCCAGAATGCAGGTGGCATCCGACAGGCGGGCGCGCACCACGGCCATGTCGCGGGCATGATAAACCACACCATCCTCCTGCTTGAAGGCGGGTTCATGCTCCTCATCGACGATGATCAAACCGAGCGCCGTGAAGGGCAGAAACAACGCCGAGCGTGCGCCCACCACCACCCGCGCCGTGCCGCGCGCGACCTCATGCCAGGCCCGCCGGCGAGCGGCGGGCGAGATTTCAGAGTGCCAAACCACGGCACCTGCGCCAAAGCGGGTCTCAAAGCGCTGCAAAAACTGTGCGGAGAGAGCGATTTCGGGCAATAAAATCAACGCCTGCCGGCCGCAGCGCAGCGCCTCGGCCACGGCTTCCAGATACACTTCGGTTTTGCCCGAACCGGTAACGCCTTCGAGCAGATTGGCCGAAAATTGTCCGGTGCGCACCTTGCCAGCCAGGGCGTTGGCCGCCGCCGCCTGCGCTGGCGACAATACCGCAGGCGCGTGTTCAGGATCGGGCTGTGCGGCGGTGACATCCAGCACCACCGGGCGCAGCAGCCCGGCATCGGCCATCAGACGGATCACAGCCGGGCTCACACCGGCTGCTTTGGCCAAAGCAGTGCTGCCGCGCGGCTGGCCGTCGGCCAGAACCGCCAGCACCGCCTGGCGCTGCGCCGTGGTCTTGCCCGGCTCGCCCGCCAGCCAGCCCATGGATTGCGGCGGCGCTTCAAGCAAAGCCGGCTTGAACGCAAGGGCCAACACCTCGCCAAGCGGGGCCATGGTGTAGCCGGCCACCCAATCGATGAATTTGCGCAACACCCCGGGCAATGCAGGCGCATCGATGATCCGGCTGATCGGTTTGAGCCGGGCGTGGGGCACCTCGCCTGCCGGCTCCGCATCCCACGCCACGCCGGTCACCAACCTCTTGCCGAGCGGCACCAGCACCGCCTGGCCGGGCGAAGCCCCCGCCACGGGGAGGTAATCGAACGGCTTGTCGAACGGCAAAGGCAGCAATACGGTCAAGCGCACAGCGCCGGGCGCGCCGGTTTTCCTTGAATCACTCATGCTGTATGACCTAGCGGACCGCCGCAATATTGGATCATAAAATGAAATTCTTCGTCGATACAGCCGATGTCACGGAAATTCGTGACCTCGCCGCCACCGGACTGCTTGATGGTGTAACAACCAATCCCTCCCTCATCGCCAAATCCGGCCGCAAAATACAGGATGTCATCGCTGAGATCTGCGCCATCGTCGAGGGGCCGGTGAGTGCCGAAGTGGCCGCCACCGAATATCAGGCGATGTTGCGTGAAGCCGCCGTGCTGAGTGCCATTGCCCCGAATGTCGTCATCAAACTGCCGCTGACACCCGATGGGCTGCGCGCCTGCCACATTTTGTCCAAACAGGGCACGCTGACCAATGTAACCCTGTGCTTTTCCGCAGCCCAAGCCTTGCTGGCGGCCAAGGCCGGCGCCAGTTTCATCTCACCTTTCGTCGGCCGGCTCGATGATATCGGCCAGGACGGCATGGAATTGATCGCCGATATCGTGCAGATTTACGGCAATTATCCTCATCTGCGAACGGAAATTCTGGTCGCCTCCATCCGCCACCCGATCCATCTGATCCAGGCCGCGAAACTGGGCGCGCATGTCGCGACGATCCCGCCTAACGTGATCAAACAGCTTTATCATCACCCGCTGACCGACAAGGGCCTCGCCCACTTCCTCGCCGATTGGGCGAAAACCGGGCAATCGATCGGTTGACCGGCACGCCGCCCCCTCAAGCGGGCTTGCTGCAGGGCTTTGCCCTGTGGCTCGCGGGCGAGCGACGGGCGGCTTCGAGCACATGCGAGACCTACCAGCGCGATATAGCGGGGTTTCTCGGTTTCATGACCGGCCATATCGGCGCGGAAATCACAGCCGATATTTTGGCCGGATTGCGCGTGGCCGATATCCGTGCGTGGCTCGCCCGGGAATCCCAGGGTGGCGCAGGTGCCGCGACGCGGGCGAAAAAATTATCAGCCGTCAAAACATTCTATCGCTATCTGCAAAAGCGCCACGGCGTGGACTGCCCAAGCCTGGCTTTGGTCGGACGGCCGCGCGCCAAACGGCCTTTGCCACGCGCGCTCAGCGCCATCGATGCCAAGCGGGTGGTCAGCGAGATCGGCGATGTGGCGGAAGCGGCAGCCCAGCAGGCGCGCGACATCGCCTTGATGGCGCTGCTCTATGGCGCGGGCTTGCGGATCAATGAAGCTCTGTCCTTGAATATTGGCGATATCCCAGCGCAAGGCGGGGTTTTGCGCGTAACCGGCAAAGGCAGCAAACAGCGCATCGTACCCCTGCTCGATGCCGTGCGCCGCACCATCAAGGCCGCCTTGCTGCATCGCCCCGGCGCCGGGGCCGACGCGCCCTTATTCATCGGCGCCCGCGGCAAGAGATTGAATGCCGGTGTGGCGCAGAAAACCCTGCGCGATTTTCGCCGCCTGGCAGGTTTGCCGGAGAGTGCCACACCGCACGCGCTGCGCCATTCATTTGCAACGCATCTATTGGCCGGCGGCGCGGATTTGCGCTCGATCCAGGAATTGCTCGGCCATGCCAGCCTTTCAACCACGCAGCGTTATACCGATGTCGATAGCGCCGCATTGATGGCGGTCTGGGCCAAAGCCCATCCGCGCGCGCGCAGTTGAACCACGTTGCGGTGGCGCGGAATTTCTCGAACATCCCCATAACGTGCAGGTTTTACCCATCATGCTCAATCAGCTTCCGTGTCTTGTTGTGTTCAGCGGGCTCCCGGGCACGGGGAAGACAACAATGTCAAAATTGCTCTCCGCAAAACTGAACGCAATCTATCTCCGCATCGACGCAATTGAACAGGGCATGAAGGCGGCAGGCGCCAAGCATATTGGGGCAGCTGGATATGTCGTCGCGCAGGCCGTGGCCGAGGCCAATTTATTGCTCAGTCACTCGATCGTGGCCGATTGTGTCAATCCTGTACGGGACAGCAGGGATGGCTGGCATAGAGTGGCTGCCCAGGCATCGGCAACGTTGATCAATATCCATTTGATTTGCACGGATGAAGCGGAACATAAGCGCCGTGTGGAAGAAAGATCCGCCGATATCCCTGGCCATGTCTTACCGACATGGCAAGCAGTGCTCCAACATGAGTTCGAGCAGCGTCACGATGATCATTTGCTTTTGGACACGGCCTCGTTGTCAGTGGCCGAATTGGTCGAAAGCTGCGCCACCTACATCAAGCGCAAACACTCACCCTATGACTTCGATCCCGGAGAGGCTCTGAGCCAACGCCGCCCGTAAATCGGACAATGCCAGAGCGATGCAGCCTTCGGTCGGGGTAAAATCGGGCCGGGCCACATGCAGAAAAATCGCCGAGCCGCGATGTTTCACCACCGGATCGTCATTCCAACCCAAGATGCCGATCAGATCGTAAACATGATCATCGCGCCAGAACATTTCATGACGCGCCTGATAAGGCAGAGTAACCCGGCGGTTATAGTTTTTATCCGCAACATCATCGCACCAGCCGTCATTTCGCGCGATCGGCTCGATCGGCGTTTTGCTCCGTGGCGGGGCGATGCGATCCGCCCGATAGAGTATTTTGCGCAATGGCAAAATCGCGTGCGGTGTCGCGCCGTCGCCTTCGGATTTATCGGCGCGGATGCCGCCTTTGCCCCAGGCTGCACGGGCCTGAAATCCATCGGCGCGCAAAAACCCGCCTTGCAACTGAAAAATCATAATAAATGGCCAAAGCGCCGCGCTTTCGTGGCGAGATATTCGTCATTCACGCCATTGGGCGAAAATGAATGGGCAACGCGCGCGGCGATGTCGATCCCGCAAGCGGCGAGCGCGCTCAGTTTTTCTGGATTATTGGTCAACAGGCGGATCCGTGGCAGACCCAGTTCGCGCAGCATCGCCGCAGCGATGAAGAAATTGCGTTCATCCGCCTGCCAGCCCAGCGCACGGTTGGCATCCACCGTATCAAGCCCGCGATCCTGCATGGTGTAGGCGCGCAATTTATTGATCAGCCCGATCCCCCTGCCCTCCTGGGCGAGATAGAGCACCACGCCCGCCCCTTCTTGCGCCATGCGGGCAATGGCGCCGCGCAATTGCGGGCCGCAATCGCAGCGCAGCGAGCCGAGCAGATCGCCGGTGAAACATTCCGAGTGGACCCGCACCAAAGGGGCATCCTGCGCCGCGGGATCACCCACCACGATCGCCATATGCTCGATCCCCTGATCGAGTGCGCGGAACGCCACCAGCCGCGCATCCGGTGCGTCATCGAGCGGGATTTGCACATCGGCCACGCGCATCAAGGTGGCCGCCAGATTGGTCGGGTAGGCGAGCAGATCATCCGCCGGCACGCTCAGCAGATCGCCACCGGCCGGCAGGCTCGCCCAGCCGGCGCGAACGGGTGCAGCGATCATCGCCGGCAGCAGCCGGGCGAGCTTGCCCAGCGCCAGCGCCGCCGGCGCCGCCGCCGGCGCCGTGGCGAGGGTAAATTCGGGCAGAATTTGCTCCAATGTCGGGTCCGCCGCCCGGCGTAGAGTTTCGATATCAATCAACGGCGAGGCGAGTTTCAGCGCAATGACCGTCGCCGCCAGATCGACAGGCTGAGCAAGGATCGCCGCCGCCCGGCTGGCCGCCAACAAAAACACCGGCGGTGCCCCGGCCAGCGCCTCGATCAGCCGCAATCCCTCCGCACCGACGGTTTCCGCCGGCACCACGATCAGCGGGCGGCGGGCGGCCAGCACCACGGGCACGCCCCGCCTTGCCTCGGCGATGGCACGGTGAACCGCGCGGGTCTGTGGGGCCGAGAGCAAATCCTGCGGCTCCGGCGGGTGGATGGGCAGATGATTATTCATGATATTCCATTGGTTTGCCGTCATATGGCCCAGGCCGACCGCCCTGCAAACATCTTGTTGATCAATTTATGGGATGGTTCGGACTCGTGATTACACCCTATATGTGCGTCAGCCAGGGGATATCGACCTGCTGCACAAGACTGAGGAGACATAAAATGACAACCCAGCACCCGATTTTGGTCGTTGACGATGACGTCGCCCTGCGCACGATCCTGGTTGAACAGCTGACATTGGATGGTGAGTTCACCGCGACCGAGGCCAGCAGCCTGGCCGAGGCTGACGCCCTGATCGCCCAGCCGGATTTCCGCTTCGATGCGCTGATCCTCGATGTCGGCCTGCCGGACGGTGACGGACGGTCCTTCTGCGCCAAATTGCGCAAAGCCGGGATCAAAGTGCCGATCATCATGCTGACCGGCTCGGCCGACGAAGCCGATATCGTGCAAGGGTTGGAATCCGGCGCCAATGATTACATCGCCAAACCCTTCCGGCTGAACGAGTTGCTGGCCCGCCTGCGCGCCCAGATGCGCAGCTTCGAGAATAGCGAGGATGCGGTTTTCAATATCGGGCCATATCATTTCCGCCCTTCGGCCAAAACCTTGCTGGAGCCGACGCGCAACAAGCGCATCCGCCTCACCGACAAGGAGGCGGCCATTTTGAAATTCCTCTACCGCGCCGCGGGCAAGCCTGTGGCACGGCAGATTTTGCTCAATGAGGTGTGGGGCTACAACGCCGCTGTAACAACGCACACGCTGGAGACCCATGTGTATCGCTTGCGCCAGAAAATCGAGCCCGACCCGGCAAACGCCAAACTTCTGGTCACCGAAGGCGGCGGCTACCGGCTGGACGCGACGGGGCTGCCGGCCCTGAGTTGAGATCAGCCAGGGGTGGCTGTATGCTACCGCCAACGTCTCCGTAGCTCAGCAGGATAGAGCACAGGATTCCTAATCCTGGGGCCGTGGGTTCGAATCCCGCCGGGGACGCCAATGTCACAAATGCACATTGGCCGGCTTTGACAATTGATCGAACGTTTCCAGCGCCTGGGCGGCATACATCACCGACGGGCCCGCCCCCATATAAATTGCCATGCTCATCGCTTCGAGCACCTCGGCGCGGCTGGCGCCGGACTTGGCCGCGCCCTCGGCGTGATAGGCAATGCACGGGCCGCATCTTGTGCTCACACCCAAAGCCAACGCGATCAGCTCCTTGGTTTTCGGCTCCAGCGCACTGCCCTCATGGGCGGCTTTCGCCATTTCGCCAAAGCTTTTCATCACCGCGGGGGCACCCTGACGCAGCGATTTTACCCCGCCATTCATCGCATCGATCAGAGCCTGCCAATCATTCATCATCACATAATCCCACATCGTCGCACAAAACCCGACGCAACAAACCTATGCAGGGCGCATCGCTCTGGCACATTGATGCAGATCAAAGATCGGCACGTGCAGCATCAACCGGATTGCAAACGGTCGATCAGCCAGCGCCCGGCCGGCCCTGGTGGCGCGTTTGCTGGATAGAAGGCGCACATCGGCATATGCATCTGCCCATCTGGCATGTCCTCAATGGCAAGCCTCACCAGCCGGCCGGCTGCGATATCCTCCGCCACCAATTCGAGCGGCATGGCCCCAAAGCCCAGCCCACTGAGCAAAAAAGCATGCTTGGCGCCAAGATCTGCCAGGCGCCAAGTGCGCGGTGACCGCACCCCGAATTCACGCCCCGCCGAAAGCTCCGACCGATCAGTCAGCACCAATTGGATATACTGCCCCAGGGCCGAGGCCGCCAAGTTGCCTGAGCAGGATGCCAGAGGATGATCATGCGCCGCGACCATCACCATAACGATATCGATGAGTTTTTCCTGTGTCATGGCAACAGGCATCAGGGGCAATGAGCCAATGATGCCAAGGCTGCACCGACCATCGATCACCGGCTGCACCGCCGCCCCCAGTGCTTCCACATAAAGCCGCAGCGGGGTGACTGGGAATTGCCGCGCAAAAGCCCTTACCGCCTCGGTTAAACGGGCCATCGGGAACATCACATCCACCACCAGCGACAATTCCGCCTCCAGCCCGCCGGCGATGCCTTTGGCGCGTGCTTTAAGCGTATCAATCCCGGCAGCGATCGCTCGGGCATCGCTGATCAGGATACGGCCCTCAGGCGTCAGTTTCGGATAGCGCGCGCTGCGGTCGAACAGCGTCACGCCGATCTGCCCCTCCAGATTGCCGATGGTCTGGCTGACCACCGATTGAGTGCGCCCCAGCCGCCGCCCGGCCGCCGAGAAACTGCCTTCATCCGCCGCGGCAATGAACACGCGTAATTGGTCAAGCGAAATGCCGTCGAGCATTGAGAGATCTTTCAACTATCGAATTATTCGATGCTATATATAATAAACTATAGGCTTTCGCACTATGTAAAACGGGCTTAGGCAGGCTTTGTGCCCGTCTACCGGGCGAAACCTTCACTGAAAGTCATCGACCATGAACATACTGCATGTTGATTCGAGCATCCTGGGGCCGCACTCCGTCAGCCGGGTGCTCTCGGCCGACATCGTTGCACAATTGCAAAAGCAGCATCCCGGGAGCCAGACCATCTATCGCGACCTCGCTTCCACAGCGCCGATGCACCTCTCCGGTGCCCATATCGCCGCCTGGCAAGGCACCGCGCCTACCGACGAGGCGCTGAAGGCCGATATCGCCCAAGGCAATACGGCGTTGGATGAGGTATTTGCCGCCGACTTCATCGTCATCGGCGCGCCGATGTATAATTTCACCATCCCCACGCAGTTGAAAGCCTGGATCGACCGGCTGCTGATTGCCGGCAAAAGCTTTCGCTACACCGCGAACGGGCCAGAAAGCCTGCTGCCACCGGGTAAAAAGGTTTTTGTCGCCTCATCACGCGGTGGCGCCTACGGTCCAGGCGCACCGGCAGAAAAGCTGGAGCATCAGGAGAGCTATCTGCGGTCAGCACTCGGCTTTATCGGGCTGACCGACATCACCATCATTCGCGCCGAAGGCATTGCCATGGGCCCCGAAGCCCGTGCTGCGGCCTTGGCCGATGCGCAAAGCAACATCGCCGCCTTGGCTGCCTGAGCCGCAACACCAAACGAAAGACAATACATGAAACATTTCCTCATCGCCGGCTCGCTCGCAGCCGGCCTGCTGAGCGGCAGCGCGGGTTTTGCCCATGCCCAGGCCATCCCCGACCTGAACCCCACCGCGGTCACGCCCGGCACGTATAGCGTCGAGCCGTATCATACGCGCGTGCTGTTCAGCGTGTCGCATATGGGCTTCACCACCTGGTATGGCGAGTTTACCAACGTGTCCGGCAATCTGACGCTCGACCCCAACAATGTGGCGGCGAGCACATTGGATATTACGATCCCGGCAGACACAATCTCAACCAGCAACACGAAACTCGATGGCGAATTGAAAAGCAATGTCTGGTTCGATGTCGCGCAATATCCAACGATCACCTTCAAATCGACAAAGGTGATCAAGACCGGCAAAAGAACCGCCAACGTCATTGGCGATTTAACGTTCCACGGGGTGACCAAGCCTGAGACACTGCACGTGACATTCAACGGCGCCGGCATCAATCCGATCGACAAAGCCTACACCGCCGGATTTCAAGCGAGCGGCGAGATCAAACGCAGCGATTTTGGCGTCAAAACCTACCTGCCGATGATCGGTGACGATGTGACATTGATCATCAGCGCGGCCTTCGAACACAAATCCTGAAACCGAGTAAAAGCCGGCGGCGCTGGAATCGCACGATCTCATGCCGCCGGTATGCCCGAGTGTAGCCGTTTTATGACGACTCATTCCATCGGCATTTCATTGATAATATAAGCCTCATGCGAGCCATATGCTGGTCCAACCCCCTAGAATTGATCCACCTTTGATGTAGTTTTTTGGTGGAGGTGGGTTATGCCGCGGAAGATTTCCAAGCCTGAGGAGATTATTGCGAAGCTGCGCCAGGTTGAGGTTTTGACCTCGCAGGACAAATCGGCGGCTGATGCGATCCGTTCGATTGGCAATACGGATACGACGTTTTACCGTTGGCGCCAGGAGTATGGTGGACTGAAGGTTGACCAGGTGAAGCGGATGAAGGAGCTGGAGGCCGAGAATGCCCGGCTGCGTCGTGCGGTTTCTGATCTGACGCTTGAGAAACTGGTTTTGAAGGAAGCTGCCTCGGGAAACTTCTAAGCCCGGCGCGCCGCCGCGATTGTGTAAAGCATGCGGTGGCCGAGCTGGGTGTCTCTGAACGGTTTGCCTGCCGGGTGCTGGGGCAACCGCGCACGACCCAGCGCAGGGTCTCCCGAACGGCCGACGACGACGTTGCGTTGACCCAGGACATCATTTCCCTGGCGAAGCAGTATGGCCGTTACGGGTATCGGCGGATCACGGCGCTGCTGCGGGATGCCGGGTGGCTAGCGAACAAGAAACGCGTCGAACGGATCTGGCGCCAGGAGGGGCCAAAGGTTCCGCAACGCCAGCCCAAGCGCGGGCGGCTTTGGTTAATGATGGATCATGTATACGTCTACGGCCGGAACGACCCAAACATGTCTGGGCTTATGATTTTGTTGAGGACCGCACGCATGACGGACGCAAGATACGGATGCTGAATATCGTTGATGAATTCAGCCGTGAAGCGCTTGCGATCCGTGTCGCGCGATGGCTCAACTCCAATGACGTCATCGACGTGCTTTCGGATTTGTTTATTCTGCGCGGCGTGCCGACGCATATACGGTCAGATAACGGCCCTGAATTCATCGCAAAAGCGGTGCAGGCGTGGATCACTGGCGTTGGCGCGCAGACCGCTTACATCACACCAGGCAGCCCCAGGGAGAACGGCTACATCGAAAGTTTCAACGCGCGGCTGCGCGATGAGTTCCTGAACGGTGAAATTTTCTACACACTGCAAGAGGCCAAGATTTTGATCGAAGCGTGGCGGCGTCAATACAATACTATCCGGCCGCATTCGTCACTCGGCTATCGACCACCAGCGCCAGAGGTTTTGATGTGGCCGGCACCGCCAGCCGCTTTGAATGGCGCGCTGCCGGCCACATCAAAACCAGCCCAGCCGCCGTGCAATTAACTACATTGGAAATGGACCACCGAATGGGGGGCTTGCCACGGTCACCGTGATCTCCGTGGCACCCGTTGGGTGAACGGCAGTCACGTTATTGACCGCCAGGGGGGACGCGATATTACCACCGAAATCATCGGGGATATAACGGCCAACGTCACCGAACCAGATTTGCCCACCTCAATTATCAACTACAAATACCTTGTTCAACGATGCCAGATTATAGGTTGCACCGATAATTCCTGCACCGCCGAACTGGCTCAGTCGATGTCCGTTCTGGTCGGTATAGGCAAAGTCACGCGCCAAGCCGGAGACCTGAAGATGAACCGCCTTTGTCGTGTATTCATATTTTGCGCTGAAATCTGGCATCGGATTGGACCTCGTTGGCACTTCAATATTATCGCGCGTATCCTGATGTCCGGCCCGAGGATCTTCGGCTGCTACTGAAAACACTAAACTTTTGGTGAGCGGAAGCGAATAGCGGATTTGCTCTGTGCGTTCAGCCGGAATTCCCGCGGGGCCGGACAATTGGGAATCAAATTTCCGATCGAAAATTTAGGCCCAAGATTCTGCGTGGGATCGCAAATGACTTGAAAATTTATGAAACCGCCAACATGAAGAGACGTCGTAGTGCCAGGTATCATGAATGACCCCGGAAACACGCCCTTGGTGACGTACTGATCATTCATCACGCCCTGTTGCTCCGCGCGAGTCGGCGTTTGGGCCTGCAATTGAGAGATTTCGTCGGCCCGTGCGGCCGACATCGCGACAAGCATAGCCAATGTAGAAATCGCCGCAAGGCGCAATTTTTGTAAGCTTATCATAAGGTCTCCCTGGATCTAATTTCATTCGCGGCTTTTGATCAACCGCTATTGCCCATCGCTCATCCGCCAACGATACGCGATGAATGCTGCACTGCATCAATGGCGCGATTGGTATTACGCGGGTCGCCTAAACTGGAGCAGTTATTTTCACCGCTCAGGCTTAATCGTTTTTTACGATGACAAAGTTCGATATCGCAGATGATTGGGCGCACCACCCATCCCGCTTCTCGCTTGCGCTGCCGCACTAATATTCTTATATAAGTTAGATATTAGTAGACCCATTGAAAATGATGGGCGGGAGGGAACAATGCGCATTTCCATGATTGCATGGTTAATCGGCTTGGTCGTCATCGTCGGACTCTACACAATCGGGCCTGCAGCTGGATTTAACACGGCCGGCCCCGCCATATGGGGCATGCCACGGCTTTATTTCTGGTTTGTTCTGGTGCCAGTCCTCAATCCGTTCATTCTGGGCGTCGTCTATCTCATCGACCGGGCCGACAATGGAACGGACGATGAACAGGTCCGGGAGTAACCATTATGTCCAGCACCAGTTTCATTATGGCCTTCGTGCTTGTCGGTGTTATCCTAGTAACCTGGATCGGCATTCGCAGCGGCCGCTCCGCCTCGCGGACCATGGAAGGCTGGGTGGTCAACGACCGCCAAATGGGGCCTGTCCTCACCTGGTTTTTGCTTGGGACCGAAATCTATACCGCCTTTACCTTCCTCGGCCTTGCCGGGTTTGCTTATAGCAAAGGGGGTGGAGCCTTCTACAATGTCGCAACCAATGATGTCGGTTACGCACTCGGTTTCTTTATACTGCCAGCCATTGGACTGCTCGGTCGCAAATTCGGCTATGTCACGCAGTCCGATTTCATTGCCGGCCGTTATCAGAGTAAATTACTGGGTATTGTTGTCGCATTCTGTGCGGCTATTATCATGATCGCTTATATCGATCTGAACATCGAAGGATTGGGCGCTATCTTAACGGTGCTGACAAATCATCGGCTCAATGTGGTCACCGCTGACACGATCGGCTTTTCGATCCTCTCACTCGCGGTGTTTCTCGGCGGTATCCGTGGCAATGCCTGGCAGTCCGTCATCAAGGATGTCCTGATGTTTGGCTCTATAGCAGTCCTATTCGTGGTGGTTCCCTATAAATATTTTGCGGGCTTCGGCGATATGTTCAGTCAAATGATAACGCATATCCCGAAGCGTATCACGATGCCCGGCCCCTCGCCCAAATTCGGTCTATCATGGTTCTGGACAACTGTGCTCCTAACCGGGTTTGGGCAATGGATGTGGCCCCAATGGTTCAATGTCGCGTTCTCTGCGAGGGGTTCGCGTACGCTTAAACTACAAGCGGTTTTCATGCCACTTTACCAGCTGGTTAAAGTGGCCGTTATCACGATCGGCTTCGCGGCAATTATGATCTTCACAACCCAGAAAGTCTCCGGTAACGAGGTCATATTGCTCCTTGCCAAGCAGATATTTCCGCCTTGGGCTTTGGCCATTTTCGCGCTCGCTGCCGTGCTATCGGCCATTGTGCCGGCAGGTCCGATCATCATGATGTCCTGCACATTGTTGGCACGAAATGTCTATGCCGAATTTCGGCCGGGCATGAGCACTGAATCAATGTTTACTATGACCAGGTCCTTGGTGTTTGTGGTGACGTTCATGGCTTTGATCCTTTCTTGGCTTTTTTGAATCCGGTTCTGGCCTTGCACTCAGGGCATGACTTCGGAATTTCAACTCGCGGTTCCCATTTGTATCCGCACTTCGGACATTCGCACTCCAT
>NCAP01000013.1 GCA_002255495.1 Rhodospirillales bacterium 20-60-12
CTTCTGGCCGAGCTTGTTCATCTTCTTCATCATGTCCGACATATCGTCGAATTGTTTCAAAAGCCGATTTATTTCCTGAACACTGGTGCCCGAGCCCGCCGCGATCCGCTTTTTGCGGCTGGCTTTGAGAATCTCCGGCGTTGCGCGTTCTTTTTTCGTCATCGAGCCGATGATCGCAGCCTGGCGCTTGAGCATCGTGGTATCGAGATTCGCATTCTCGATTTGCGATTTGATTTTACCGACACCGGGCAGCATGCCCAAAATGCCCGACAGCGAGCCCATTTTGGTAATCTGCTTGAGCTGATCGGCATAATCTTCCAGATCAAACTTGCCCTTGGCCATTTTCGCGGCCAATTTTTCGGCCTTATCGCGATCGATGGTTTCGGCCGCGCGCTCCACCAGGCCGACAATGTCGCCCATGCCCAGAATCCGCCCGGCGATGCGCTCGGGGTGAAATTCATCGAGCGCGTCCAGCTTTTCGCCAAGGCCGATCAGTTTGATCGGCGCGCCGGTCACCGCTCGCATCGAGAGTGCCGCACCACCGCGCGCATCGCCATCGAGGCGGGTCAGCACGATGCCGGTAATGCCGACGGCCAGATTGAAGGCGTTGGCCGTTGTCACCGCGTCCTGCCCGGTCATGGCATCGACGACGAGCAGGGTTTCGGCCGGATTGGTCGCGGCGCGAACGGCTTTCACCTCATCCATCAAGGCCTGATCGATCGACAGCCGGCCGGCCGTATCAAGGATCACCACGTCGAACACTTCGCGCCGCGCGGTATCCATGGCGCGATGGGCAATTTGCAGCGGCGTCTCACCGGCCACGATCGGCAGGCTCGCCACACCGGCGCGTTCGGCCAGCTGCGCGAGCTGCAATTGCGCGGCCGGGCGCTGGGTATCCAGGCTGGCCAGCAGCACTTTGCGCTTTTCGCGATTTTTCAACCGCAGCGCGATTTTACCCGATGTCGTGGTTTTGCCCGAGCCTTGCAGACCCACCATCAAAATCGGCACCGGCGCAGGCGCGTTCAGATTGAGCGGAGTCGCCCCCTCGCCGCCGAGTGCCTGAACCAGCGCATCATTGACGATTTTGACGACCATCTGCCCAGGCGAGACCGATTTCAGCACTTCCGCGCCGATCGCCCGCTCACGCACACTGGCGATGAAATCCTTGACCACCGGCAATGCCACGTCGGCTTCCAGCAACGCCAGACGAATCTCGCGCAGCGCCTCGGTGACATCGGCCTCGTTCAGCGAACCCCGCCGACGCAGCCGATCGAACACATCCCCTAATTTGCCCGACAGAGCGTCGAACATATGGCAAAAACCCCCAATGAAACGCACAACACAAAAGAGCCGTGGCGCGAACACTCGCGGCACGACTGGTTTCTCACGCCCTCAAATACCCTTTTCCACCCGCGGTCAAGTCAACCCATCAATCAGCGCTCCCGCTACCGCGGCAGAAGTCAGCCCTGCGCCGGCAACCGGCGTGGGTCAGTCTTGCGCCGGCAACCGGCGTGGGTCAGTCTTGCGCCGGCAACCGGCGCGGGTCAGTCTTGCGCCGGCAACCGGCGCAGGGCAGCCAGAATATCGGCGGGTTCCGGCCGACGGACGAAATCCACATCGGCAAAGCGCCAGGCGACCAACCCATCCGTGCCGACGATATAAGTGGCCGGCACTGGCAGAAACCAGGTATCATTACCGTGACGCTCGCGTGCGTGCAGCCCGGCCTTTTCCAGCCGCGCGCGGTATAATCTCGGCAGGCGGAATATCACCCCCGCATTCAGCCCGACCCCACAATCAACATCCGAAAGCACCTCGAACCGCGCCTGATGCCGCTCCTTCATCACCAGCGGCAGCCCGCCGGTCTCCGGCGTCAAAGCCAGCAAGCTCGCCCCGGACGCCTCGATCTCGGGCAGGGAATCCGACAGGGCATCGAGCATCAGCCGGCAGAACGGGCACCATTCACCGCGAAAAAACGAAATCACGGCCGGCCCCCGCGCCAGCACATCCGCCAGAGCCACCAGCTTGCCCTCGGCACTGGGCAGGATGAAATCGGGAAACATCTCGCCCTCGGCCAGGCTGTGCTGCAAAAACCCCGTGCGGTTCAATTCAGCGAGCGTCTCCTCATAAGCCGCATTCCACTCGGCAATCCCGCGCCGGTCTTGGCAAAGAGCATCCAGACGGGATTTCAGGGTATCGATCTCACGCTCCTCCAGCCTGCACGACCATCCTTTTGCAACCGGATCGCCAGATCAATAGCCGATATATGATGCCCATGCGCGGTGCTGTCCATCACATCGGCGCGCCCTGCCTCACACGCGGCACCGCTCATCAATCACAAATGCCCCGGCCCGCATCAGCGGATGCACGGCACCGTCGGCCAGAATACCGTCGACATCGATCTCCGACGAACCGATCATCCAATCGACATGGATCAGGCTGTCATTGGCGCCAGCGATTTTTTCAATATCGCCGCCCGGCGCATTGATGCCGAGCGCGCGGCCGATGGCGATATGGCTGGCCGCATTCTCATCGAACAACGTATTCAAAAACAGCAACCCCGATTGCGAAATCGGCGATGCGTCGGGCACCAGGGCCACCTCGCCCAGATGAGCCGCCCCCTCATCGGTGCCGATCAAATTGCGGAATGCTTCCTCGCCCGCCTCGGCCTTCGCCTGCACAATACGGCCCGCCTCGAACCGCACCTCAATGCCCTTCATCAACGTGCCGTTATGCGAAAGCGGCTTGGTGGCCCGCACCACGCCATCAACCCGGGCGCGGTGGGGCATGGTGAACACCTCCTCGGTCGGCATGTTAGGCAAACAAACAATGCCCTTGGAGGTTTTCGCCGACCCGCCATGCCATATATGGCCCTCCACCAGCCCGACATGCAAATCCGTGCCCGGCCCGCGAAAATGCAGCTTGGCACAGCGTAATTCATTAAGCCGCTTGGCCCGTGCATGCAGTGTCGCGACATGACCCTGCCAGTTTGCCACCGGATCCGCCCCATCGACGCGGGTTGCCTGGAAAATCGCCGCCCACAGGCGCGCGACAGACTCCGCCACGCCCATGTCCGGAAACATCGCCGCCGCCCAGGCCGGGTTGGCGAACGGCACAATCGACCAGTTCACATCGAACGCCCCGATCAGGCTACGAATGCCGCGCCCGGCCACAGCATGGGCCTTTTGCGTGCGTGCCTTGCGCGCCGGATCGCAGCCGGCCAGCAAATTCGGGTCCGTGCCGGTCACCGAGAGCATCGCCGCCCCCTCGGACAGCGCCCGCTGCAAGCCATCATAACGCCAGCCCGGCGCATGATCGAAAATCGCCTCCGCCCCCTCACGCAACTGAATGCGCGAGAGTTCCTGGTCGTTGAAATGAACCAGAACATCCGCCGCACCGGCGCGATACGCATGGGTGGCAATCGCCCGCACCAGCGGCACCGCTTCCACCGGCGCATTGACAATCAATTCCTGGCCAGGCTGCAGATTGACGCCGATTTCAACAGCGACGGCGCCAAGACGGTCAATTTTGGCCATGAGATCGGGTGTTTCAAACGTCATGCGCGTTATCCTGTTCAACTCTGATCACCATAACATCACAAAAACCGCGCGCAATCATCGCCGCAATCATCAATGACGCAACCCAATATTAATCTCGCGCGGTTATGTTGACCTCATGAATGCGTTCAACGCCACCGCTTATTGGACTCAGCGCTATCATCACGGCGGCACCTCCGGTGCTGGCTCCTATGGCCGGCTCGCGCAGTTCAAAGCAGCCTTCGTCAATGATCTCATCCGCCGCGAGGCCATCGGCTCGATGATCGATTTCGGCTGCGGCGATGGCAATCAAATGAGCTTGTTCGAGGTCGGGACCTATCTTGGTGTGGATGTGGCACCCGGTGCCATCACACGCTGCCGGGTGCGCGCCGCCGGTGACCCGAGCCGGCAATTTTGCATCGCCAGCGCCCTGCCCGCCTCCGCCACCGCCGACCTCGCTTTATCGATGGACGTGATTTTTCACCTCACGGATGACGATTCGTTCCGCCTTTACATGGCCCGCTTATTTGCCAGCGCCGGCCGCTTCGTCATCATCTATGCCAGCAATATCGATCATCAGCCGGTCGATATTCATGTCCGCCATCGCCGCTTTACCGATCACGTGGCGGCCACAGAACCCGATTGGCGGCTTTGCGCCCACCGGATCAACCCCTACCCCTTCGATCCGGCCCAGCCCGATCAAACCAGCTTCGCCGATTTCTTCGTCTTCCGCCGGGTCAACGGCTAGATCGATATAGCTTTAGGTTGGGTCGAGCGACCCAACCCAGAGCTATGAAATTGATCAAAAAAACAAGCTTGGATTAATATTGGTTTAGCTGTGTCACTCAACTCCACCTCAACCAATGACATTGATCGACAAAATCAACATAGAGCGTGTCGTTGTGAAACGATCGCGCTCTAAGCAGGAGCAGCCCAGGGATCATAAGAAGAAAAGCTCCAGATATTCCCCTCACGATCGAAGCACTCATAGCCGCGGCCGCCATAATCATTATCATGGGGTGCGGCAATGATGTTGGTCCCTGCTGCCAAAGCGCGCGCATAATGGCCATCGGGGTCATCAAGCGCGACGGAGAGGCATGAGGTCACCAGCCCACCAGTGACCGAGGGCGGCACCATGGAAAATGGTCCTTCGCTGGTCGGCTTGGCCGAACTAAGCATGATCATGCATCCATCCAGCAGCAATTGCGCATGCAAAATCTCGCCGGCCCTCGCACCCGGTACCACCAGATGCCTGCTAAAACCGAAGGCCCGGCAGAGAAATTCAATGGCAGCCGGCGCATCATGATAGATCAAGCAGGGTGTGATACTGGGTCTAACCGACATGCCGACAGCCCTGCGCAATTGCGTCTCCGCCGCCGATCATGCAAAACCGCGCCATGATACGCAAATTAAGTTTGATCCTGGTTTTAGCACTCGCCTCATGCGGACCGAAACTCGCCTCCAAGCAGGATGTTTCAATTGCCGGCATGGTGCCGCGGCTGACCCTATCCATGCAGGATGCAACAACCGGGCAAGCCATCAGCGCGGCCGATTTGCGCGGCAAAGTGACCTTGCTCTATTTTGGCTACACCAATTGCCCCGATGTCTGCCCGAATACGCTTTACAACGTCGATCAGATTTTAAAATTACTCGGCCCTGCCGCACAGCAGGTGCAGTTCTTATTCGTCACCGTCGATCCCGATCGGGATAATTTGGCCGTGTTGAAGCAATATACGGCCTTATTCGGCCCCGAATTCATCGGTCTGCGCGGCACACCAAACCAGCTCGCCCAACTCGCACGGCGCTACCGGGTGGTCTTCTCGGTCACGCACCATCCTTACACCGTCACCCATTCCGCCGGCATTTTTGTGTTTGACCCGCAAGGCAAACCGCAATTCGTCATCTCCGGGCTCGATGGTCTGAAGCCCGATCTGACCGGTATCGCCCAGGACATTGGCCACCTGGTCAAAACCGATGATCCTACTTGAGACGGTTGAAATAATCCGCAACCGCGATGCGTTCATCAGGGCTGAGCGCGCGCGCGATCCGCTGCATCATCGCATTGCCGCCCTGGCTGGCCGCGAAAGCCTGCAACTTGCTCGCGATCACCGCTTGCGGCAGCCCCGCCAAAGCCGGCGCACCGATTGCTGTGTTGCCCTGCCCCGCCTCGCCATGGCACGCGGCACAGGGCAAAGCGCCATTGTCATTGCCGTGCTCGGCAATTTCCGCCCCCTTCGATTGCGCTGCCGCAAATCCTGGAAAGCCGAGCAGCAAAGCCAGCAGAATAACCCGCCTCATTGTGTTCCCGCACCGCCCACCTGAAAGCCGATCACCATGCTGGTGCCATCCGCAAATGCAAGCGTCACCGGCACCATCTGACCGATTTTCATCAGCGGCTTATCGCACATCAAATGATACCCATCAGGGGCGAAACTGAAGGATTGATGCGCCTCGATGGTCACGGATTTCACAGCCATCATCATCGCCATCCCGCTCTCATCCTTGCTCTCATGCAGCATCAACATGCCGCAAGCCGGTGAGGATGCGCCGGTGACAATAATCTTGTGGTCACGATCGTTTTTCAGCGTCACATAGCCGCCCGCCGGAATTTGCGGCAGCAGATAGCGAAATCGCGCACCCGACGCGCTGATCGTCCCGCCCGCCTGCGCGAGGCCCGGCAGGAGAAGCAGAACGTAGAGCAATCTCTTCATGCCGCCCGGCGCGCCAATGGCCGCATAATCCCGGCAATGGCCGGCAGATCGGGCCGCGCATCGGCCAATGAGCCAATAATGTAGCGTGCAGCACCATCCGGACCGAATGCGTAAATCGCATCGGTGTGGGAAATCGCCGATACCGGGTCCGGCGCGTCGGGGCTTGTCGGCGCGCTATAGCCCACGCCGTAGCGCTTGGCGAAAGCAGCGGTTTGCGCGGCGGTCCCGCGCAGCCCATCGAACACCGGCGGCGCGCCAAAATTCGCCATATAGGCCTTCAACAAAGGCAATGTATCATGCTCGATATCGACCGTGACAAACAGCACCCGCATCTTCGTGCCAAGCTTGCCCATCGATTTCACCAATTCCGCGGCATTATGCATGGTCAGCGGGCAGGTATCGGGGCAGCGGGTAAAGCCGAAATATAATATCACCGGATGCCCATGGAAATCAGCACCGGTCACGCTCTTCCCCGTGGAGGCCAATGTCATATCAAATTGCAGTTTCGGAAACGTCCCTGAAACATTCACCGATGGTGGCGCGTCCTCGGCGCGCGCGGAACGAACCAATCCGCCGATCGCACCGGCAGCACATAATCCACCCAACGCACGACGGGTTAAAACCGGCGGGGAAAATATCGCCATGTCACGCTCCTGATCTGCACAATCCGGATATGGCGCTATGCCGATATTGTCAATTAAAGCAATATCCGATCAGGTTGAATCGTCGATTCAACCTGATCGGATAAAGTTGATCGCCAAATTGCACATGGAGCGTGTCGCTGTAAAACGATCACGCTCTGAACCTATCGCTATGAAAGCGGCAATATAATCAAATCGCGTTTTATTGCGGCACCATCGCTTGCAGACCAAAAGCGACAACACCGAATACGATGATGCTGACCACATAAATACCGACAAACCAAAGGCTCTTTTTCAGCCTTGGATGGCGGGATAGGTCGATACGCGGCATGACAGAATTCATTGGTGTCACCCTCAATGGTAATGGGCACCCGCGGCAATCTTGCCGCGAAAAATATAATAGGCGAACGCGTTGTAAGCAACGATGATCGGGATCATCACAACACTCCCGACCAGCAGGAATTCCTGGCTCGAAACCGTCGATGAGGCTTGCCAGATGGTCAGATCAGGCGGCACGATTTGCGGATAAATACTATATCCCAAGCCCAGGAACGAAACCACAAACCAGCCCAGCGCGCATAAAAACGGCGTCTTGTCGTGATGCGCCGTATCCTTGCGCTGCAGACTTTTGAAGAACCCGAAAGCCAGAGCAATGGTCAGGATCGGCGCCAGACCGGTCGCCAAAATGCCCGGCCAGGCAAACCAGCGATGCGCAAAATCGATATTCAATGTCGGCGACCACAGGCTGACAATACCGATCAGCGCGACCATGACCACGCCCAGCGTCTTGGCATAGGTTCGCATCCGGCCTTGCAACTCGCCTTCGGTGCGCCAGACCAGCCAGGCCGATCCCAGCAGCGCATAACCGAGCACGACCGCGATACCGCAGAAAATCGAAAAGCCCGACAGAAAATCAAGCGGCCCGCCTGCGAATTGCTCATGCGCGATCTTGGTGCCCTGGATCAGCGCGCCGAGAATGGCACCCTGGCAGAACGCCGCGACCACCGAGCCGCCGACAAACCCCAAATCCCACAGCCGGCGGTGCCGCGCGGTATCGGCGCGGAATCGAAACTCAAAGGCCACGCCACGGAAAATCAACCCCATCAGCATCATGATCACCAGCGGATAAACCGCCGGCAAAATCACGCTATAGGCCACCGGAAACGCGCCATAGAGTGTCGATCCGCCGAGCACCAGCCAGGTCTCGTTTCCATCCCACACCGGGGCGATGGTATTGACCATGACATCGCGGTCCACGGCGTCATTCTCGACGACAAACAACATGCCCACACCCAGGTCGAACCCATCGAGTACGACATAAGCCAGAATGATAAACGCCATGATCCCGGCAAAGATGATGGGCAGGCTGTGTGCGTCGAGAATCATGATCTTACTCCGCCGCCACAGGGCTGCCGGGTTCAGTATACAAGCCTTGCGGCCCATGCGTGCGCAACGGCAAATCGGGTGACGGACCCGTCTCGCCGATATGCGGCTCGGTCGCCATCAATTTGAGCAGATAGCGCAAACCCGAGCCGAACACGATGCCGTAGAGCACGATGATGATCGCGAACGACGCAGCCACCTCGCTCAAAGTCAGCGGCGAGACGCTCTGCGAGGTGCGCAGCAGCCCATACACGCTCCAAGGCTGGCGCCCGGTTTCGGTTGTCGTCCAACCCATGACGATGGCGATAAATCCCGTCGGCCCCATCGCCACCGCAAGCCATTGGAACCAGCGCGATTCATAGAATTGCTTGCGCGCCCGCAAATAGAAACTCAGCAACCCATAACCCAGCATGGCAAAGCCCAGCCCGACCATGATGCGGAACGACCAGAACGTGACATCGAGCACCGGCCAATTCTTTTTCGGGAAAGCATCGAGCCCCTGCACAACGCCATTCCATTTATGCGTCAGGATCAACGAGCCCAGATGGGGAATGGCGATCGGGTAGAGCAACTCGCCGGTCTTGCGGTCCGGCCAGCCGAACAAATTCAGCGGCTGAACCCCGGTATGGAAATCACCCTCGATCGCCGCGAGCTTGGCCGGCTGATAAGCCAGCGTATTATCGCCCTGGGTGTCGCCGGCCATAATCTGCACCGGGATCACCAGGGCAATCATCCATAAAGCCATCGAGAAGGTCAGCCGCGAGACCTTGTTCTTATTGTTATGCAGCAATTGCCAGGCGCTGGCCGCACCCACCGTCAAGGCGGTCGCGAGATAGGCGGCAATCACCATATGCACCCAGCGATACGGGAAAGACGGGTTGAAAATAATCTCGAACCAATTCTGTGGCACGAATTTGCCATCCGCCCCCATCACCGCGCCAGCCGGGGTCTGCATCCAGGAATTGGCCGCCAAAATCCACGAGGCCGAGATAATCGTGCCGATCGCCACAGCCAGCGTCGCAGCAAAATGCAATGTCTTGCCCACCCGCTCCAGCCCGAACAGCATGATGCCAAGAAACCCGGCTTCGAGGAAAAACGCCGTTAACGTCTCCCAGGCCAGCAGCGGCCCCAGGATCGGCCCGACGGAATTGGAATAGCCCGACCAGTTGGTGCCGATTTCATAGGCCATGACCAGGCCGGAGACGACACCGATGGCAAACACCACGGCGAAAATCTTCAGCCAATATTTGAACGCATCGAGATAAATCGATTTTTGGGTGAAAATCCAAGCACCCTCAAGGACCGCCAAATACGAGGCGAGCCCGATCGAAAAAGCCGGGAACATGATATGAAACGCGATCGTAAAACCGAACTGAGCACGCGCCAGTTCAATTGCGAGCGGAGAAATCACTATCGGTGTCATCGTTTTTGCCTGATTTGATTTAGGGATGGCCAACTAGCCTGAACGCCACATAGGACTGAACTCTGACTTTGCAAACCCTATTTTTCACTTAATTTATATACTTGCGTATATTATATAATATCATCGGCGCAGGTTGCCGGTTCAACCGAACATCGTTATCGACCCAAAGCATGAAAACGCAGCACTCCTGGTCTGTTTCCCGCCTTGCACCGGCAAGCCTCGCTTGCCTTGCCATTGCCTTGAGCCTGTCGGGCTGTGGATTTGGCTCGTCGGTGAAATCCACCTTGCTGGGCGATAATACCGCCAAACTGGGCGAGCCGACACCGGCGCCGGGCGTGTTCGGCTATGCGGTGGCCGATGAACCCGAAGCCGCGCTGGCTGCCCGCGCAGCCCTCAATGAAGGAGGTAACGCAGCCGATGCCGCAGCGTCCGCCGGCTTCGCGCTGGCCGTCACATTGCCCTCACGGGCCGGCCTCGGCGGCGGCGGTGCCTGCCTGATCAGCGAACCCGGTCATAAGCCGGTCGCACTCAGCTTCCTGCCCGGCGCCGGCACACAAGCAGCCGGTGCCGACCGCCCCGCCGCCGTGCCCGAAATGGCCCGCGGCCTGGTCGCTTTGCAGGCACGCTACGGTGTCCTGCCTTTGCCGGCCGTCCTCGCACCCGCCGAGCATCTCGCCGGTGCGGGTGTTCCGGTCTCGCGCGCTCTGGCGGCCGATCTCAATGTCGTCGGCAATGCCCTGCTGGCCGATCCCGCCGCACGCGCCCTATTCGCGCCCGATGGCGCTGTGCTCGCCGCCGGCCAAACCTTGCGCCAGCCCGGCCTCGCCGCCAGCCTGATCCAGTTGCAGCAAACCGGCGTGCTCGGCTTCTATCAAGGGCCGTTCGCCGGCACATTCGTCCATGACGCCGACCAGGCAGGCGGCGGCCTGACGCTGGCTGACATGCAGAATGTCGTGCCGGCCTATCTCAGCCCGGCCATGGCACAATATGCCGGCCAGAACCTGTATTTCCTACCCGCCCCGGCCGACCCGCAGAATCAGACCCTGGCCGATTTCGAATCCCTCGCGCACAACGCCCCGCCCGCCCCGGCAGATAGCGGCGCATTACCGGCCTCGGCCGGCTTCGCCGCCCTGGACGATAAAGGCGGCATCGTCGCCTGCGCGGTGACCATGGATAATCTGTTCGGCACCGGCCGCATCGCCGGCTCGACCGGCATTCTACTCGCCGCCGCCCCGCACCGCATGCCTGTTCTGGCGGCCGGCATCGCCACCTCGCCCGCCGGTGATTTCCGCGCCGCCGCCACCGGCACCGGCCAGAACCAGGCAGCCTTGGCCGCCGCCACGGGTCTGTTCAATGCGCTGGGCGGCAACGCCCCCGCCGTACCCGATCCGGGCCGGACCAATGTTATCTCCTGCCCGGGCCACGTGCCGGGCGGCGAAAAATCCTGCACCGCCATCGCCGACCCGCGCGGCCTCGGACTCGCCAGCGGCGGTTAGCGCTCGATGCTGAAAATCGGCAAAGGCGCCTTTGCGCCGCCCTTCCTGGTCATGGATGTCATTGCCAGCGCCAACCGCGTGGCCGCCCGCATCGCACCCGGGCGCGTGGTCCGCATGGAAGTCGGCCAGCCCGGCACCGGCGCGCCCGCCGGCGCGCGCGCCGCCGTGGCAGCCGCCCTGCAATCGGGCGATCCGCTGGGCTACACCGAAGCCTTCGGCCGGCCGTCCTTGCGTGCCCGCATCGCCGCGCATTACCAGGATTGGTATCATCTGGCTTTGCCAGCCGCGCGCATCGCCGTCACCATGGGCGCATCGGGTGCCTTTCCGCTGGCGTTCCTCGCCGCCTTCGATCCGGGTGATCACGTCGCCCTCGCCTCGCCCTATTACCCGCCTTATGTGAATATCCTCACCGCGCTTGGGCTCATCCCGGTCATTCTCGAATGCGGCATCGAGACCGGCTTCCAACCCAGCCTCGCCATGCTGCAAAAGCTCGATCCGCAACCGGCCGGCGTTATCATCGCCAGCCCCGCCAATCCCACCGGCTCGATGATGGCGCCCGCCGACCTCGCCGCCATCGCGCAATATTGCCACGCGAGCGGCATCCGGCTGATCAGCGACGAGATCTATCATGGCCTGACCTACGGCAAGCCGATCGCCAGTGCGGCGCAATTCAGCCCCTCGGCCATCGTCATCAATTCCTTCTCGAAATATTTCTCGATGACCGGCTGGCGCGTCGGCTGGATGATCCTGCCCGAGGACCTCGCCCGCCCCGCCGAATGCCTCGCCCAAAATTTCTTCATCTCAGCCCCGCATATTTCGCAAATCGCCGCCGAAGCCGCGTTCGACTGCGCAGCCGAGCTGGACGCCAACAAAGCCCGCTACGCCCAAGCGCGCGCTCTGCTGCTCGCCGGCCTGCCGCAAGCCGGCTTGCCCCATCTCTCCCCCGCCGATGGCGCTTTCTATCTCTATGCCGACATCACCGACCGCGGCGAGCCGAGCGACCAATTCACCGCCCGCATGCTCAATGAAATCCACATCGCCGCATCACCGGGCCTGGATTTCGATAAATCCCGCGGCCGCCAGTTCGTCCGCTTCAGCTATTGCGCGCCCCTGCCCGACATCGAGCGCGCCATCGACCTTCTGCGTACCTGGCGCTGAGCGCACGCGCCCAAATTCAGCGGGCGCCGAACAAGGCCGAACCCACCCTGACATGGGTCGCCCCCTGCGCGATGGCGATTTCAAAATCCGCCGACATCCCCATCGAGCGCACCGCCAGACGGTGCTTGTCCGCGAGCCGCGCCAAAGCCTGAAAATACGGCGTGGGGTCCAACCCGGCCGGCGGGATGGCCATCAAGCCACATAATTTCGGGCCAAACCGGGCGATCGACTCACCGATAAACCGATCAGCCTCATGGGTCGGAATGCCCGATTTCTGCGGCTCATCGCCGATATTCACCTGCACCAGCAAATCGGGGAGCCTGACGCCGCGGACAGCCAGGGTCTCGATCGCGACAGCCAGTTTCGGCCGGTCGAGCGACTCGATCATGTCGCACAACGCCATCGCCTCGGCCGCCTTGTTGGTCTGCAAGCCGCCGATCAGATGCAGCCGAAAATCGTGCGAGGCCCGCAGATCGCTAAATTTGGCAGCCGCCTCCTGCACCCGGTTCTCACCGAAATGCGTGGCACCGGCGGCCATGGCCGCCAGGACCGCATCCTGGCCATGGGTTTTCGATACCGCGACCAATGTCACCTCCGGGCCTTGAACCGCCCGCTCCCGGGCCGCCTTATCGATCAGCGCGCGAATCCCAGCTAGTCTGTCGGCAATGGTTGTATCGGGCATGAGTGCAGGAATCGCGGCAGAGTGCCTGGCGGTCAAGCGGCGGCACAAATCCCGCCTGCCCAATCTGTGGCTGCTGACCGACCAACAGCGATGTCCCAACCCGCTGGCCGCGATTCTCCGCCTGCCCCGCCACGGCCGCGCCGGCGTGCTGATCCGCCATCATCTCCCGCCCGACCAACGCAGCACCATCATCCGGCTGTGCCATGCAAGGGGCATTGCCCTCGTCATCGCGGGTGCGACCGAATCGGGTGCGCATTTGCGCGGCGGACGCTGGCACGATGCGCGGCGGCCGCGCCGGGGCCTGCTGACAGCCTCGGCCCATAATCAAATCGAACTGCAAAACGCCATGCGCCGACATGTCGATCTGGTGTTTCTCTCCCCGGCCTTCGCGACATCGAGCCATCCCGGCGCGCGGCCTTTGGGATCTGTTCGCTGGGCCCGCCTCGCCCGCTCGATCAAGCTGCCGGTTCTCGCTTTGGGCGGCATCCAACCCCGATCGCTGCGCCGGCTGGGCCGCTTCTGCGCTGGCGCCGGCGGCATCGGATTATTCAATGCGACCGAAGATTAACTTGTGGCAATCGTGCCACAGTGTCTCGGAATTGCTGGATTATCGGCTTTGAGAGGTTGCCTGATCAGTCTGCTTTGGTCTTTATCCGCTCACACCGTTTCGTTTGGCGTTTTCGTGTGATTGGGGAGCTTGGTCGCACGTCTGAAGCGGGATGCTGTGGAACACGCCGGGTAACCCGGCATCAAGGAGGAGTTTATATGCGCAATTTTCTGATGGCCTCGGTGGCCTCGCTCGGCATGATTGCCGGCGCCGCAGCCGCCCACGCCCAGGCCGCCAAACCGGTTGCCCCAGGCACCGTCGTCGTTCACTTGAACGGTGATTTGAAATTCCAGATGGACGCGTTCGGTTCATCGGTGAACACATTTGATGGCTACAAACTGAACCCGATCACCACGACCGGCCATTTCCGTTTGTTCCCCGGCTTTGACGGCATGACCACCAACGGTATCGAATACGGCGCCGCCGCTGAAATCCGTCAGGACACATCGAACCCCGGCCAGGGCATTAACGAAAACAGCACGACCTCGCAGGGCACCAGCTCTCTCGTCGTGCGTCGCGCTTATGGCTATATCGGCACCGCCGAAGCCGGCATCGTGCGTCTCGGCCAGGGTGACAGCGCGTTCGGCCTTCTTCAGGACGGCGTGATCGAAAGCTTTGGCGACGGCGATCAGTGGAACTCCGACGGTGGTATCGGCTCGATCGTCCCGGGCGACGCCCACCCGACCTGGCTCTTTGCTGATACCGGCGCACTCTACGCCACCAGCAAAATTGTTTACCTCTCGCCGTCCTTTGCCGGCATCAATTTCGGCGTTGGCTTTGAGCCGAACTCGAACGGCATCAACGAAGGCATCGCCAACTGCGCGACCGCCGCTCTCACCTGTGGCGATCTCTCGAGCGCTCCTGGTGGCGCCGGCAACACACGTCGCAAAAACACGCTCGACGCGATGGTGCAATACACCCTCCTGTCGGACGGCGTTGGCTTCAAAGGCTCGGTTGGCTATCTGACCGCCGCCCCGGTCGGCAACAGCTCCGGCGCGCCGATCGCGACTATCACGTCGCCGCAAACCGGCGCGAAAACAGTTGAGACCGCTTACAAAACCCTCGGCGTCCTGCAAGCAGGCGCACAGGTCAGCTTCGCGGGTCTGACGGTTGGCGCCAACGTCAAAACCGGCCAGGTCAATAATGGCTACTCCTTCCTGCTCCCCGGCCAGCGCAACGCGGTGGATTATATCGTCAGCGCATCCTACGTGATGGGCCCGGCTTTGGTCGGCGGTTACTACTTCAACAACCAGTCCGCCGGTGCTTATACCGCTGGTTCGACACTGGGCCGCACCGAGCATGACAATGGTATCGCTGTCGGCGGCAACTACGCCGTCACCCCGAGCCTTGGTTTGTTCGTGACCTATCTGTATGGCGAGCGTCATCAGGTGAACAATCACACCTTTGGCACAGCGTCGGGTAACGCTCACTCCAATGCGATCGGCGCCGGCGCCGACTTCCATTGGTAATCTGATCCACATCGATTTGTGGAAAAGGGTGGCGGGCAACCGCCACCCTTTTTATTTGCCTAAATGTCCTCGCCGCCTTGCCCCGCAGCGCGAGGCACTTGGCGTTACCTTCGTTGAGGGCTAAACGAACTCACGACATAGCCGGCGAATTGCACACGGAGACCACATTGCGCGCTCAGAAAATCTTTTTGGCTTTGCCTGTCCTGCTGGCGCTGAGCGCTTGCGGCAGCAGCAAGCCGCTCGCCGCCAACCAGCTCAATAATCCGCAAACCCAGTATATGCCGCCACAGAATCAGGCGCCCTCGAGCTTCAGTGACCTGTTCTCCTTCGGCGCCAAAAAACCCGCCGGCCAGAGCGGTTCGGTGGGTGTCGCGGTCAATGCCTATCTCTGGCGCGCCAGCCTCGATACGCTCTCCTTCATGCCGCTCGCCTCGGCTGACCCGTTCGGCGGTGTCATCATAACCGATTGGTATTCCCCGCCGGGCACGCCCAATGAGCGCTTCAAGGTCAATGCCTTCGTGCTAAGCCCCGAACTCTCCGCCAACGGCATCAGGGTTTCCGTGTTCCACCAGGTGCGCGAAGGCGGCGGCTGGGCGGATGCCCCGGTTGACCCCGCGACCGTCTCGGGTCTGGAAGATCGCATCCTCGCCCACGCCGCACAATTGCGCGCGCAGGCCAGCAATAACTCCTGATATCCATGGATCAAAACACGCCAGCAGCCGATCAGGATGCGGTTTATGATCCTGCGGTAGCCGAGCCGCGCTGGCAGGCGGCCTGGGCGGCGCGCGATTGCTTTCGCGCCGCCGATGTGCCGGCAGGTGACAAGCCGAAATATTATGTTTTGGAAATGTTCCCGTATCCTTCGGGCAAAATCCATATGGGCCATGTCCGCAACTATACGCTGGGCGATGTCGTCGCGCGCTATAAACGCGCCCGCGGGTTTGACGTCCTGCACCCGATGGGATGGGACGCGTTCGGACTGCCGGCGGAAAATGCCGCCCGCCAACGCAATATACCCCCCGCACGCTGGACCTATGACAATATCGCCGCGATGCGCAGCGAGCTCAAACGCATCGGCTTGTCGCTCGATTGGAGCCGTGAATTCGCCACCTGCGATCCGGCTTATTACGGCCAGCAGCAAAAAATCTTCCTCGATTTCTGGCAGGCCGGCCTCGTCGAACGGCGGCTTTCGGCCGTGAACTGGGACCCTGTCGATAACACCGTGCTCGCCAACGAGCAGGTCATCGACGGCAAAGGCTGGCTATCCGGCGCCGCTGTCGAAAAACGCAATCTGGCGCAATGGTTTCTGAAAATCACCGACTACGCGCCCGAGCTTCTGGCCGGGCTCGATGCCTTGCCCCGCTGGCCCGAGCGCGTGCGCACCATGCAGGCCAATTGGATCGGCCGCAGCGAAGGCGCTGAAGTCACATTCCCCCTCACCGCCCCGGCCGGCGACATCCATGATGTCAGCGTTTACACCACGCGCCCGGATACTCTGTTCGGCATGTCGTTCCTCGCCATCGCCGCAGACCACAAACTCGCCGCCTTCGCCGCGCAAACCAACGATTCCGTCCGGCAATTCATCGCCGAGTGCCATAGCGCCGGCACCTCCGAGGCCGCCATCGAGACCGCCGAAAAGCGCGGGATCGATACCGGCCTGTTCGTCATCCATCCCTTCACCGGCGCCAAATTCCCGGTCTGGATCGCCAATTTCGTGCTCATGGACTATGGCACCGGAGCCATTTTCGGCTGCCCCTGCGGCGACCAGCGGGATCTGGATTTCGCCCGCAAATATCACCTGCCGGTGCCCGTCGTGATCGCCCCCGCCGATGCCGGGCTCGATTTCACGATCACCGACAAAGCCTATGACGGTCCAGGGCTGATCCGCAATTCCGACTTTCTCGACGGGCTGGACAGCCCAGCCGCCAAATCCCGCGCCATCGCGGCCCTTGAGGAACGCAAGGCCGGCCGCGGCGTGGTCAATTGGCGTCTGCGCGATTGGGGTATTTCACGCCAGCGCTATTGGGGCTGCCCCATTCCGGTCATCCATTGCCCATCATGCGGCCCGCAACCGGTCCCGGCTGCCGACCTGCCGGTGAGGCTGCCCGAGGATGTCAGTTTCGATCGTCCCGGCAACCCACTCGACCATCACCCGAGCTGGAAACATGTCGCCTGCCCCGCTTGCGGCGCGCCCGCTTTGCGCGAGACCGACACATTCGACACCTTCATCGATTCGTCCTGGTATTTCGCGCGGTTCTGTGCCCCCGAGGCAGCCACCCCGACCGACCGCCGCGCCGTCGATCACTGGCTGCCGGTGGATCAATATGTCGGCGGCATCGAACACGCGATTTTGCATCTGCTCTATGCCCGCTTCTTCACCCGGGCGATGGAGAAATGCGGCCATGTCGGGCTCGCCGAGCCCTTCGCGGGCCTGTTCACGCAAGGCATGGTCACCCATGCCAGCTATAAAAACGCCGACGGACAATGGCTCTACCCCGAGGAAGTCGAATTCGCAGCCGACGGCGCGGCCACCGCGCGCGCGGATGGCCGCCCGGTGAGCGTCGGGCGGATCGAAAAAATGTCGAAATCCAAACGCAACACGGTCGATCCAGGCGTGATCATCGATCGCTTCGGCGCCGATACAGCGCGCTGGTTCGTGCTCTCCGACAATCCACCCGAGCGGGATGTCGAATGGACGGAATCGGGCGTGCAAGGTGCCAGCCGCTTCCTCACCCGCTTGTTCCGCCTGACCGCGCGCGTCGCCGATGAGGCCGTGCAGCCGCACCATGAATCCCTCTCCGCACCGGCCAAAGCCCTGCGCCAGGCCACGCATCGCTGCATCGCGGCGGTCAGCGAGGCGGTCGAGCATTTCGCCTTCAATGTCGCAATCGCCAAATTGCATGAATTGGCGAACCATCTGGCGGACTCCGAAAAACACCCTGCCGATCCCTCCCTGCTCTGGGCCAGGCGCGAATGCGCGGGCATCGCCGCCCAATTGGTCGCGCCCTTCGTGCCCCATCTGGCCGAGGATATTTTTGCCCGTCTCAATCCGGGTCATCCCGCTTTGGTCGCCGAGCTGGATTGGCCGCAGGCCGACCCTTCCTTGGTCGCACTCGATGAATTGACCATTGCGGTGCAGATCATGGGCAAATTGCGCGGCACAATCCTGCTGCCCCCCGGTGCCGACGCTGAGACCGCCTATGAAGCAGCACTCGCCGAGCCCAATGTCGCCCGCGCGCTCGCCGGCATGACCATCGTCAAGCGCATTCACGTGCCCGATCGGATTGTGAATTTTGTTGTCCGTTCTTAGAATTTTCCTGATCCCTGCACTCCTCGCTCTGACCGGCTGCGGGTTTCAACCGCTTTATGGCAACCAGGATCAGCAGGCCAATGGCCTATCCGTGCCGGTCGCGCAGTCGCTCGATGAGATTCAAATCGGCCTGATCCCCGATCGCACCGGCCAGATTTTGCATCAGGCTCTCGAGGATGATCTGCAACGCGATGGCGCACCGACCGTCGAGCTGTATCATCTGACCATCAATAATTACGGCATCGGCTCGCAGGTCATCGGCATTCAAACGGACTCCTCGGCCACCCGTCTGCGCTATATCGCCAACGCGAATTGGACCCTCTCGCCGATATCCGACCCGCGCCGCATTCTGACCAAAGGCAACGCCCAGGCCAATGACGCGATCAACATCCTCGACCAGCAATATTTTGCCCTGAGCCTGCAGGATACCCAGGTGAAAACCACGATCGCGCGCGAGATCGCCGAACAGATCACCGCCGGACTGGCGATTTATTTCCGCAAACACCCGCAAGCCCAATAACGCCGGCGCATGAAAATCGATCCGCGCGGGATTGATCGATTTCTTAACGATCCCGGCCCCTGCTCGGTTATTTTATTATATGGCCCGGATGCCGGATTGGTCAGCGAACGCGCCCGCGCGCTGACCAAACGCATCGCCGGCACACTCGATGACCCATTCCTCATCGCCGAACTCAATGCCGATCAGGCCGGGCGGATCATGGAGGAAGTCACCGCCCAAGCCCTCGGCGGCGGCCGGCGCGTGGTCCGCGTGCGCGATGCCGGCGACGCGATGCTCGCCCATGTGCAAGCCGCCCTGGACGCCAAGGCCGAGAGCGTGCTGATTCTGCAAGCGGGTGATTTGCCCGGCAAATCGAAATTGCGCGCGCTCGCCGATCGCGCGGCCCAGGCCGGCAGCATCGGCTGCTACCCGCCGGAGGGCGCGAAATTATCCAGCCTGATCGAAGATCAGCTCAGCGCCTTGAAAATTTCGATCAGCAATGAGGCTCTCACCTGGTGCCAAAGCCGCCTGTCGAGCGATTCCGGCGCGGTGCGCCAGGCCATCGAAAAATTGCTGCTCTATGCCGGAGCGGGCGGCAAACTTACCCTCGCCGATGTCATCGAGGCGATGGATGATCAAGCCAGCGCCTCGGTCGGCGAAGCAATCGACGCGGCCCTGACCGGCGACCTTGCCGGGCTCGACCGCGCCATCACTCTGGCCCTCGCCGAAGGCGGCGCGCCGATCGGCATATTGCGCATCCTGATGGCCGAATTGCGCCGGCTGTTGCTGCTGGTCTCCCAGATTGCCGATGGCGTCGCGGCGCGCGATGCGCTCGCCGCCGCCCGGCCGCCGGTGTTTTTCCGCCGCGTCAATATCGTCACCAAACAAACCCAATTATGGAGTATCGCCTCACTGCGCGAGGCGCTGGCCGCCGCCTTGCGCGCCGAGATGCAATGCAAACAAACCAATGCGCCCGATGAAGAAATCATCCGCCAATTACTGACCAATTTCGCCCGCCGTGCGCGCCGTTGAACCATCGCACCTCCATGATTGATCTCGCCGCGTTCGGCTGGACCGCCGAACAGGACCAGCAATTCAGACAGCTTGAAAATCTCGACCCGCTTTGGATTCCCGGCCGCGTGCGCGGCCATAACCGGCTTTATTACCTGCTCTTCACCGCCCAGGGCGACATGACCGCAACCTTGGCCGGCCGCCTGCGCCATCATGCCGGCGGCGTGCAGGATTTGCCGGTGGTCGGCGATTTTGTCGCCGTCCGCCCCGCCATCGGTCAGGAAACCAAAGCAATGGTCGAGGCGCTCTTGCCGCGCAACGGCGCCTTCTCCCGCGCCGACGGCGATCTCACGCGCGCCTCAGGTGCGGCTGCGCAGCAAATCATTGCCGCCAATATCGACACCGTATTCATCGTCAGCAGTGCGGACGCGGATTTCAGCGCCCGTCGCCTCGAACGTCTGCTGGCCGCCGCCTGGGCCAGCAACGCCACACCGGCCTTGATCATCACCAAAATCGATCTGGTCGAAGACCCCGCACTCCTGCTCGCCGAAGTCGCCGCCCAAACCGCCGGCATTGCGGTATTCCCGGTCTCCAACAAAACCGGCGCCGGCATCGATGCGATCCGGGCGGCAATCGGACCTGGCCAGACCGCGCTCCTCGTCGGCTCCTCGGGTGTCGGCAAATCCAGCCTGACCAATCAATTGCTCGGCCTCGAACGCCAGCGGGTCAATGCGATGAACGATCAAGGGCGCGGCCAGCACACCACCACCGCGCGTGACCTGTTTTTACTGCCCACAGGCGGCCTGCTGCTCGATACACCAGGGGTGCGCGTCATCACCCCCTGGTTCACCGACGGCCTGGAAGCGACCTTCACCGACATCGATGATCTGGCCCTCGCCTGCAAATTTCACGATTGCGGTCATCAGAGTGAACCCGGCTGCGCGGTCCGCGCCGCCTTGGAGGATGGCACAATCGCCGCCGCGCGATATCAGGGCTATCTGAAACTCCGCCGCGAATTATCGATCGTCGATCGCAAGGGCGACAAGCGCGCCGAAGCCGCCCAAAAACGCGCCCTGCGCACCCGCACCAAGGCGAAAAATCGCCAACAGAAAATCACTCTCGATTGACGTTTTCAATAAACGCCAAGACCAATCACGCTCTGGCAATAATCCGTTCAGTGACATCCCACAGCCTTGCCGCAAGCCCCGGGTCTTTCATCAATTTATTGCCCTGGGCGACGGCGCAATCGGCAAAAAATTCACCCGTCACGCCGGCCACCAGCGGGCTCGCCGCCACCATCGATTGCGTCGCCGCACCCTGCGGGATGGATTTGGTAAAGCGCCCGGCCAAGGGCAGCAGCAGATTCATCGGAAACCCCAACGAGCGGCCCAATTTTGTGCTGGCGATCACACCCGGATGCACCGCATTCGCCACAATCCCGCGCGGCGCCAACCGGCGCGATAATTCCACCGCATGCAGCGCATTGGCGAGCTTGGACTGGCCATAAAATACGAACGGCTTGTAGAATCGCTGCGCATCGAGATTATCAAACATGATGCCCTCACGCGGCGCAAACTGAATGCTCGCACTCGAACTGAGCGTCACGATCCGCCCGGTGCCGTCGGCCAGCAGATCGACCAACCGATCAACCAGCATGAAATGCGCCACATGATTGATCAGAAACTGACTCTCGACACCGTAAAGCCGCGTGCATGCGGCAGGCGCCATGATGCCGGCATTGGTCATCAGCACATCGAGCTTGATGCCCAGCGCCCGCACGGCCGCCGCCGCCGCCGCGACCGAGCCTAAATCCGCCAGATCACACGCAATCGGCGTGCATCGCCCGCCAATCCGCGCGCACGCCGCCCGTGCCACCGCCTGCGAGCGCGCAAGCGCGATGATATGCGCACCCCGCGCCGCCAGAGCCCGCGCCGCCTCCTGGCCGATGCCCGCATTGATGCCGGTGATCAATATCGCGCGCCCGGTGAGGTCAAGCCCCGCCAAAACCTCATCGGCGGTGCTGCGCGCACCCCATTTTCCATTGCCGGCCATGCTCTCTGATCCTTCGCAAAATATCTGTTATCGAAACGATTTTGACGGCAAGGCGAATTTCGCCTTAACTCAACTCAACCTTGGCGGGTTCTGCTTATGCTGTTCAACTCACCGCTTTTCGTGCTGGGCTTTCTTCCCCTCACCTGGGGCGGATTCTGGCTGACTGCAAGCCTTGCCGGCCAGCGCCCGGCTTTGGGCTTTCTGCTGGCGGCCAGCCTGATCTTTTATGGCTGGTGGTACCCGCCTTTTCTGCTCATCCTGCTCGGCTCGATCAGCGTCAATTTCACCATCCTGCGCATCATGCAGACGCGCGAGCACCAAAAACCCTGGCTCATCGCGGGCCTCTGCTTCAATCTCGGCCTGCTCGCTGTGTGCAAATACAGCCCCCTGCTCAGCATGAGCTGGCATTGGGCTCTTCCGCTGGGGATCAGTTTTTTCACCTTCCAGCAGATCATGATGCTGGTCGATCAAGCCCGCGGCCAGGCGCAAGCGGGCTCCTTTCTCGATTACGCGCTCTTTGTCGCATTCTTTCCGCATCTGATCGCCGGCCCGATCGTCCGCCCCGGCGAGATCATGCCGCAATTGCGCGCCCTCGCCCCGCTCGATCAATGGCGCACCAAACTCGCCGACGGTGCCGAGATTTTTCTCCTCGGCCTGGGCAAAAAACTGGTACTCGCCGATAGTTTCGCCCGCTTCGCCGATCCCGGTTTCGCCGCCGCCGCCGCCGGTCACTCACTCAGCCTGCTCGAAGCCTGGGTGGCGCTGTTGGCGTATGGCTTGCAAATCTATTTCGATTTCTCCGGCTATTCGGACATGGCGATAGGCCTTGCCCGCATGTTCGGCATCCGCTTCCCGCTGAATTTCAAATCACCCTATCAGGCCCTCGATATTTCCGATTTCTGGCGCCGCTGGAACATCACGCTCAGCGCCTTTCTGCGGGATTATCTCTACATCCCGCTCGGCGGCAACCGCCACGGCGAAGCCGCGCGCATCCGCAATCTCATGATCACCATGCTGCTCGGCGGCCTATGGCATGGGGCGGCCTGGAAATTCATGCTCTGGGGCGGGCTGCACGGCCTGTTCCTGGTCATTCATGGCTGGTTTCGTCAATCACCCCTCCGCCTGCCGCGCGCGTTCTCCTGGGCCATCACCTGGCTCGCCGTGATGCTCGCCTGGGTGCCGTTCCGCGCCGCCGACATGGCGGCCAGCCTGGACATGTTCCGCGGCCTCGCCGGCCTGCAAGGATTTTTTCTACCACGTTTAATCCTCGATCACCTGCCTCTCCTGCACGGTTTCGCAGAGCCGGTCGCCGTCCTGCCATGGCTCGGCGACGCCCGCACCCTGAGCGTCATCCAGGCCATCTTGCTGCTCACCCTGGGCTGGTTCATCGCCCTGGCCTTGCCCGATATCCATTCATGGGGCGCGCGCGGCCGGGCCTGGGCATTGACCAGCGGCTTCGCCCTGACCTGCCAGGCCCTGCTGTTCGCCCCCTTCGTCCGGCCGTTTCTGTATTTCCAATTCTGATGCGCCGCTTCCTGCTCCCCTGCCTCGCCTCGCTCCTGCTCTATGTCGGGCTCTGCGCCTTCTGGCTCGACCGGCCGATCTCGCTGGGCTTGCTGCGGCTGGAAATGACCCAAAAACTAACCCGGGCGGCAACACTTGCTTCGCCCAAACTGGTCATCCTCGCCGGCTCCAACGCGCCTTATTCGCATTCCTGTGCGGTCATCGGGGCCATGCTCGATCTGCCCTGCGAAAATGGCGGCGTCGCGGTCGGCATCGGGCTCGAAGATCTGTTCGCCCGCTGGGCCCCGCTGCTGCACAAAGGCGACATCCTCTATCTGCCGATGGAGGCCCAGCAATATACCACCACGAGGGCAGAAAACCGGGTCGGGCCGGATGCCGCTCTCCTGCTCCGCCACAACCGCGCGCTGCTGCGCCATCTGCCGCTCGACCGCATCATCGGCGCCGCCTTCGCCACCAGCCTGCCCGACATCATCGACGATCTCGCCGAAATGGGCCTCGCTCGCGCCGGCATCGGCACGCCCGCAACCCGTCTCGCCGGCCAATTCGATGTCATGGGCGACCGGCAGAACACACCCCTGTCCGAAGCCGACCCTGGCTTCCTCGCTTTGCTGCACCGCCGCGAACCATCAGCCGCCGCCTTGCGCTCGTCCTACGGCGCCCGCCTGATTGCCGCTTTCGTGGCCCGGGAATCCGCCCGCGGCATCATCGTCATCGGCGGGCTGCCAGCCGATTTCATCGATATTCCGGTCCCGCCCGCCAGCATCGCGGCCATGGAAGCCGCCTACACAAGCCATGGCGGGCTATTTCTGCGCCTGGATAATCTGAGCCGCTACGAACGCGCCGATTTTTTCGACAGCCAGGATCATCTGGCCGGCCCCTGCCAGATTTATCACTCGATCAAAATTGCCGGTGCGCTTGCCGCCTTGCTGCACCGCCCGCTCAACCCGCCAAGCCCGGCCGCCGCAGGTTCAGCCGCCTCATGCCCCGGACAAGCAAGGCCCGATGCTCTCACACCAGGCCCGCTTGCGCGCAGCCAGACGATCAGCGCCGGCCGGTAATCGCGTGATACGCCACCAGCACAACAACCGCGCCGATGATCGCGACAATGAAACTATAAATATTCAGCCCCGTCACACCGGAATGACCGACCAGATTGAACAAAAACCCGCCGACAATCGCGCCCACAATGCCCAGCACCATGTCGAGCAACAAGCCCTCGCCGCTCTTATTGACGATTTTGCTCGCGACAAAACCTGAAATCAGGCCAAGTATGATCCAACCCAAAATGGACATGATGCCCCCTTTTTCCCATCCATCGAGAATTCAACGGATTTTCTAATTGCCAAGATGGTCCATCGCCCAGGGCGAAACAATCACCTGCACAAAACTTCATCCAAGCGACGCATGTTTCCAGGCAACACCAAACCGTCCTTGATGCAGCGCAAAATAACCCCTTTTATCCGTGGAAATTCTTGCTAGGAGTAAAGGGCAACCGGCCCGAAAAGCGAGACCGCATGTCCATCCATGTCGCCCTGACCCATCGTACGACATATCAATATGATCATCTGGTCGCTCTGGGGCCGCAAACCATACGCCTGCGCCCGGCACCGCATTGCCGCACGCCCATCCTCTCCTACAGCCTGAATATCTCGCCGAAGCCGCACTTCCTGAACTGGCAACAAGACCCCCAGGGCAATTTCCTCGCCCGCGTCGTGTTCCCCGAAAAGGTGAAACATTTCGACGTCACGGTCGATCTGGTCGCCGACATGGCCACCATCAACCCGTTCGATTTCTTCCTCGAACCCGAAGCCGAGAGCTTCCCCTTCAGTTATGACGCCGTGCTCGACCAGGAACTCGCCCCGTTCCGTCGGATCGCCAAACCCACCCCGCATCTGAGCGATCTGCTCGCCGAAATCCCTCGCGAAGCCGAACGCACCATCGATCTGCTGGTCGCCATCAATCGGCTCATCGCCGACCGGATCGCCTATGTCGTGCGCCTCGAACCCGGCGTCTGGACGCCCGAGGAAACCCTCGGCCGCGCCAAAGGCTCATGCCGCGATTCCGCCTGGCTGCTGGTCCATGTGCTGCGCCATCTGGGCTTCGCCGCCCGCTTCGTCTCCGGCTACCTGATCCAGCTCGTCTCCGACATCAAACCGCTCACCGGCCCCGAAGGCCCCACCGCCGACTTCACCGATCTGCACGCCTGGGCGGAGGTTTATCTGCCCGGCGCCGGCTGGGTCGGGCTCGATGCGACATCGGGCCTGATGACCGGCGAAGGCCATATCCCGCTCGCCTGCAGCCCCGATCCGATCTCGGCCGCCGCCATCTCGGGCCTGGTCGAGGAATGCGAAACCGAATTCGGCTTCGTCATGGAGGTCACCCGCATCAGGGAAACCCCGCGCGTCACCAAACCCTATGGCGACCGCCAATGGCAGGACATCCTGGCCACCGGTGCCGCCGTCGATCGGGTGCTGCTCAGCGAGGATGTACGCCTGTCGATGGGCGGCGAACCCACCTTCGTCGCCGCCACCGACAGCGAAGCCGCCGAATGGAATACCGACGCCATGGGCCCGACCAAGCGCGCTTATGCCGGCCGGCTGATCCGCAAACTCACCCCGCTCTGGGCCGCCGGAGCCGCTTTGCATTACGGCATCGGCAAGCAATATCCCGGCGAGCAACTGCCCCGCTGGGCGCTCAACGCCCATTGGCGCGCCGATGGCCAGCCGGTCTGGAAAAACCCCGATCTGCTCGCCTCGGACGACGATACCGATAACGCCACCGCCGCCGATGCCGCCTTATTCGCCGCCGCCCTCGCCGAACGGCTGCAAATCGACCCGAGCCTGGTCAGCGCCGCCTATGAGGACATCCATTATTATCTCTGGAAGGAACACCGCCTGCCCGCCAACGTCATCGTCGAGGATGCAAAACTCGCCGATCCGCTGGAACGCGCCCGCCTCGCCCGGGTCTTCGGCCAAGGCCTGACCACCCAAGCCGGCAGCGTGCTGCCTTTGCGCCGCGTGGTGCAAGCCGGCACCCGCCGCTGGCAGTCCGGCAAATGGTTCTTCCGCGACGGTATTTTGTTCCTGATCCCCGGCGATTCCCCGATCGGCCTGCGCCTGCCTTTGGCCAGCCTGCCCTGGGCCGACGCCGAACATATCGAAACCGAGTTCGAAGCCGACCCCTTCGCCCCGCGCGCGCCTCTGCCGCCGCGCACCGCCGCCCAGCGCACCCGCGAACGCGCTGCCCTGAGCGCACTGGCCGATGCCGAAACACCTGCCCCCCTCTACCACCAATCCCTGCCCGTGATCGGCCAGGAAGAACCCGGGGTGGTGCGCACCGCCTTGTGCGTCGAAGCCCGCAACGGCATGATCCACGTCTTCTACCCACCCCTCTACACCGCCGAAGACTGGCTGGATCTGACCGCCGCCGTCGAAGACACCGCCGCCGAAATGGGCCGGAAAATCTTCATCGAAGGCTACGAACCCCCGCACGACCCCCGCCTGCTCAGCTTCTCCGTCACCCCCGACCCCGGTGTCATCGAGGTCAATATCCACCCGGCCAGCAACTGGGCCGATCAGGTGCAGCGCACCGAAGAACTCTACAATATCGCCCGTGAAACCGGCCTCGCCACTGAAAAATTCATGCTCGATGGCCGCCATGTCGGCACCGGCGGCGGCAACCATGTCGTCATGGGCGGCATGCGCGCCGAAGATTCACCCTTCCTGCGCCGCCCGGATTTGCTGAAATCCCTGCTCGGCTTCTGGCACAACCACCCAAGCCTGTCCTTCCTCTTCTCCGGCCTGTTCATCGGCCCGACCAGCCAGCATCCGCGCATCGATGAAGCCCGCCAAGACTCCCTGAACGAGCTGGAAATCGCCTTCTCGCAAATCAAACCCTTCAGCCAAACCCCGCCTTGGATCACCGACCGGCTGTTCCGCAACATCCTCGCCGACATGACCGGCAACACCCACCGCACCGAATTCTGCATCGATAAAATGTACGCCCCCGAACATGCCGGCGGGCGCCGCGGCCTCGTGGAATTCCGCGCCTTCGAAATGCCGCCCCACGCCTCGATGTCCGCCGTCCAAATGCTGCTCATGCGCGCCGCCGTCGCCGCCTTCTGGCGCAAACCCTATGAACGCCGCCTGATCCGCTGGGGCACCCGCCTGCATGACGAATTTCTCCTCCCCCATTACGTCACCACCGATTTTACCGACGTGCTGGACGAACTCGCCGCCTACGGCTTCAAACTAGACCCCTCCTGGTTCGCCCCGCATATGGAATTCCGCTTCCCGCAAATCGGCACCACCACCGTGCGCGGCACCACACTCGAACTGCGCCACGCCCTCGAACCCTGGCACGTGCTCGGCGAAGAACCCGCAGCCGGCGGCACCGCACGCTATGTCGATAGCTCCGCCGAACGTGTGCAAGTGAAAGTCACCGGCTGGGTCGATGAACGGTTCGTCCTCGCCTGCAACGGCGTCGGCATCCCCCTCAGCCCGACCGAAACCACCGGCGAATTCATCGCCGGCGTGCGCTTCAAAGCCTGGCAACCCCCCTCCGCCCTGCACCCCACCATCCAGGCGCAAGTGCCCCTCGTGTTCGATGTCTATGACCGCTGGACCGGACGCTCCCTCGGCGGCATGTCACACCACGTCGTCCACCCCGGCGGCCGCAGCTATGACGATTTCCCGGTCAACGCCAACGCCGCCGAAGCCCGCCGCCGCTCCCGCTTCTTCGCCTTCGGCCACACACCAGGCCCGATGACCGAACCAACCCCAGGCCACAGCCACGAACAACCCCGCACCCTCGACCTCCGTCGCTTCGCCTGAGGCCGGGCGCGAAAGCAAGGCAAAGGGGCTCTGCCCCTTTGATCCCCGCCAAAGGCGATGCCTTTGGAAACCTTTAATCTGGCTCTCATGAAAAAGGGGCCCAGTACACTGTTTCAAACAGCGTGCTGGGCCCCTTTTTCATGAGAGCCGGTTCAGGGTCCAGGGCATTATGCCCTGGTGGGGGGGTCGAGGTGGGCAAAGCCCCCTCGCCTTACTTTGCCCCGCCCCCGGCCGCAGTCGATCAGGGTTGGTGGGTGAATTGCGGGGCGAGGACTTTATCGCCGACATTGATATTGAGTTGGGCGGTGATACCGGCTTGCAGTTCGAGTGTGGCGGCGACGGGGACTTGGCTGGAGATGATTCGCAGGCTTTGCGGGATGGTATTTTCGGATATGGCGCGGATGGTGCCGTGTGGTCCGATGAACACCATATCAAGCGGGATGAGTGTATTTTTCATCCACATTTCAGAGATTTGCGGCGTCGGCCAGGGGAACAGCATGCCGGCATTGGCGGCGATGGCGGTGCGGAACATCAGGCCGGTTTCCTGTTGCGCCGGTGTTTGGGCGAGTTCGACGGTGAAGGGGTGTGGTTTGCCGTCGGCGGTGACGATGGTGAGTTGTTCGGTTGGCAGGTTTTTTTGCGCCGTGGTGGGCTCGGGCATGGTTTGCGCGCGGGCGGGGTGCAAGGCTGCGAGGCCGAGCGAAGCGAGGCAGAGGATGGCGGGCAGGATGGTGCGAAGGCGCATGCTCAGAATATCTCCATCGACAGGATTTCAGGCCGGACTGGCCCTGGGTTGGGGGAATCCCGCAGGGACGTCAACCAGTGGGCGGGCGGCGTGCGGCCGGCGGCGCGAAAATAGGCCACCCCGGCGAGGGTATCGGCGGCCTGTTGCGGCAGGGTGGCGGGGATGGGGATGTCATTGAGGGTTGCCCATATGCAAGCCCAGGCGCGTGCCAAACTATACGGATTATAGCCGCCGCCGCCGAGCACGACGAGCCGCGGCGCGAGCTTTTTGAGTGCGCCCGCGGCATCCAACAGGCAATTATTGGACAAAGCAAGCCGCGCCATCGGGTCGTCGGCCAGGGCATCGGCGCCGGGCAGCAGCATGATCGCTTGCGGCTCATGGGCGATGATGAGCGGCAGGATGGCGCGGTCGAACAAATAAGCAAACTCGCTATCATTGAAGGCGGCGGGCACCGGGAAATTATAGATGCTTTGGGCCGGGTGATGCTGGGTGCCGGTGCGCGGCCAGCGCCCGGCTTCGTGCAGGCTGATGGTCAGGACGCGCGGATCATCAGCGAAGGCGGTTTCGACACCATCGCCATGATGCGCATCGAGATCGAGATAGGCGATGCGGGTCAGCCCTTGCGCCAGCCAGGTGCTGATACCGAGTGCGATATCATTGACGAAGCAGAACCCGCTGGCCCGCGCCTTCTGACCGTGATGATTGCCGCCGCCGGGCGCGTGCACAATTCCCCCTTGGGCGGTCAGCCGCGCTGCGAGCATCACCCCGCCGGCGGAGGTCGCCGGGCGGCGAAACACCGCCGGATGGATCGGGTTGGAATCCGCACCGATGCGATACAGCGCGCGGGCATCAGGCGGCAGGGTCTGGGTTGCCTCCGCCTCGATCAATGCCGCGATATAATCGGGTTCATGGAACGCGGTAAGGTCGCCAATATCGGCCATCGGGCTGGTCCGATACTGGACATCCGGCAGCCAGCCCATGGCGCGGCAGAGATCCTCAGCCAGCGCCGCGCGCGGAATGGCCAGCGGGTGGGGTGGTGCAAACACCGGCAGGCGATAGATATCCGAACCGATGAAGAGCGCCATGCAGACCCTGGGTGATTGCGGCCTTATATGTTAGCGCAAGGGTATGCCGCGCAAGCCGCACAAGAGAACAAAGAACAGGGGATCGATGAAGTTCACCAGACTGCCCGATATTTCATGTGCGTTGGCCGAATGCCCGACCTGGGATGGGGCGCGCAACGCGCTGCTTTGGGCGGATATTCCGGCGGGCGTGATCCATGAGCTGAGCTTGACCGGCGGCGCCCGGCGCTCCTGGCAATTGCCCGGCAAAGTCGGCAGTTTTGGTCTGGCGGCGGACCAGACGCTGGTGGTCGCCTGCGCGCGCGACATCATCCTGCTCGACCGCGCGAGCGGGGCCACCCGCCACCTTGCCTCCGTCGAGCCGGATTTGCCGGAGAACCGGTTCAATGACGGCAAAGTGGGGCCGGACGGTGCTTTCTGGGTCGGCACCATGGATGAAGGCCCCGACCGGCGGCCCGTGGGCACGCTGTATCGCATCGATCCGGCGGGCGACGTGCAGGTCATGTTATCGGGTCTGCGCACCTCGAACGGCCTCGCCTGGTCGCCGGACGGGGGGGTGCTCTACCACGCCGATTCCCGCGGCGTCTGGATCGATCAATGGGATTTCGACGCCCGGACCGGCCGCATCGGCAACCGCCGGCGCTTCGCCGAACCAAGCGAGGAGATCGGCCGGCCCGACGGTGCGGCGATGGACGAGCAAGGCGGTTATTGGAGTGCGGGCATATCGGCCGGCTGCCTCAACCGCTTCGCGTCCAACGGGGACTTGCAGGATCATCTCAAGCTACCCTGCCGCGCACCAACCATGCCGTGCTTTGCCGGCGCGGACATGAAAACCCTCTATGTGACGAGCCTCGCGCGCGACGATGAAACAGGCGGGATTTACGTGGCACGCGCGGCGGTCGCCGGCTCCGCCATTCCGCGCTTTGGACGCATTGCCGCATCATGAGCGACGATGACGAGGAACTCTCGCTCGAGGCGCGCGCCTTGCCGCCCGATTTGCGCCGCTATCTGACGCCGGGCGGGCACGCGAAATTCACCGCCGAATTGAATTCGCTCCTCTATCAGGAGCGGCCAAAAATCGTCCAGATCGTCTCCTGGGCGGCCGGCAATGGCGACCGCTCGGAAAATGGCGATTACCAATATGGCAAGAAGCGCCTCAGGGAAATCGATCGGCGGGTGTATTTCCTGCAAAAGCGGCTGGACCGCGCCTTGGTGATCGACCCCGCGCAGCAAACCCGCCGGCGGCAGATTTTTTTCGGCGCAACCGTGGTCTATATGCGCCCGTCGGGTGAGGAGAAAACAATCACCATTGTCGGTGTCGATGAAGCCGATTTCGCCGACCAGCAAATCAGCCTCGCCTCACCCATCGCCCGCGCCATTCTGGGTGCGGAAATCGGCGCCGAAATCCCCGTCCGCACACCGCAGGGCGTCGAGATTTTAGAGATTATCGATGTGCGCTATCCGCCGCATACAAGGAACTGACCCTGACGGTTATTAAATGTGCCACATAAATATTCATCGTAATTTTGATAAAAAGCAAATTAACGACTTGCGAAATCAACACTAGAAATTCGTATGAAGATTACCAAACGCTGCTGATCAGGTAACATTTGAATCAAAAAAAATGATCGCAAATATAACAATAAGTATAAAAAAAACTGAGTACGCTGTTGGCATGACTTTCTTTCGAGTTAACAATGACCCAAACTTAGCAGCACGTGCTGAACAAGGCACATCCCCGTCGATAACCGTCAAATCAGTCAGAATTTTGTCAAATTTATCAAATTTCATAAATGACCAAGATAAAAACACAACGGGTAAGAGAAATATCGAAGAAGTTACCAAAAAGAGGAATGACATCTTAGCTAGCAGTGGTAACGTATTAATTTTTGCAACAATTTTCAAATCATTGAGGTGAATCAAGATGTAGGCAAGTGATATTCCCGTTGTTGCAACACCCCATTTTAAAAGACTCGCATATAAATTTACGCTACGCTGAATGATTTTCGCTGAGGGCAAGTGAAGAGGATCGATTATTTTGACAGTTAATCCCGCTGCTGGCTGACTTCTGTCACATGGCATTTTGTTGATCACTTATGAAAAATTATGTCAGAGAAATTCGTTTCAATATGCTCATAACATTGAATAATATTTATGTAAACATCTGATATCACTCCGAAAAACAAATTAAATGAAATCAAGTATCCGACGCATAAATCCGCCGCAACTCGGTCTTCAAAATCTTCCCCGTCGCGCCATGGGGCAGCGAATCCGCAATCACCACGCGGTCGGGCACCGACCAGCTTGGCACTTTGTCACGATAAAACGCACGCAGATCATCAGCCGCTAACGCACTGCCCGCACGCAGCACCGCAATCAGCAAAGGCCGCTCGCCCCATTTCGCATCCGGCACGGCAATCGCCGCCGCCTCCAGCACATCGGGATGACCGATGGCGATATTCTCGATCGCAATCGAACTGATCCACTCGCCGCCCGATTTGATTAAATCCTTGGTGCGGTCGGTCAGCATCACATAGCCATCCGGGTCGATCACCCCGACATCGCCGGTCGGAAACCAGCCCTCATCCCCGACATCGCTGTCCGGCATCCGGTAATAAGCCGAGGCGACCCAATGGCCGCGGAACATCAAATTGCCCTGGGTTGCGCCATCCCACGGCGCCTCCGCGTCGTCATCCAAAGCCGCACGCACATCCACCCCGAACACGACCCGCCCCTGCTTGGCCGCCTGATCGAGCTTGGGCGCCGCATCCAGCGCGAGGCTCGCCGGTTTCGGCGCGTAATAAGTCGCAACCGGGCTGCTCTCGGTCATACCCCACGCGTGGCATACGGCAATGCCGCGCGCCTGATATTCGGCCATCAGCGCGCGCGGAAACGCAGCCCCGCCGGAGAGGATACGCTGCAGGCTGGTCAATTCTCCGCCGCCATCGCGCAAATGATTATGCAAACCAAGCCAGATGGTCGGCACGCCCGCTGCCACGCTGGCACTTTCGCGATTGAGCAAATCCAGCACGGAGGCCGGATCGAGATGCCGGCCCGGCATCAGCAAAGCAGCCCCGGCCAAAGGTGCCGCGAAGGGAAAACCCCAGGCATTGACATGAAACATCGGCACACCGGGCATCACCCGGTCGGTCGCGCGCAGGGCAATCACATCGGCATTATTCATCATCATGGCGAACAGAACGGTCGAGCGATGCGAATAAAGCACGCCCTTGGGCCGGCCCGTCGTACCGGATGTGTAGCACAAAGCCGAGGCGGTCCGCTCATCAAACACCGGCCACGCGGCAATCGGCCGCGCCGTGTCCATCAATGCCTCATACGCATGCACCGAAACTGAGCCAGGCAGATGATGCGCGCCAATCTCCGCCGTCTCGCCCATGACAATCACATGCCGCAACGTCCCGGCCAGAGCAGGGGCGATGTCATCGATAATCGGCAGAAAGGACGGATCGGCAAAAATCACCTGGACCTGCGCATGATCGGCGATATAGCCGATATCGGCCACCGCCAGGCGCGGATTGATGGTGGTGCACACCGCCCCCATGCCCGAAATTGCGTAATATAATTCCACATGCCGATCGCTGTTCATCGCCAGCGTCCCCACCCGGTCGCCGGGCCGCACGCCCAGACCCGCGAGGCTCCCTGCCAGCTTGCGCGCCCGCTGTTCGATGGATCGATAATCGGTGCGCGCCAAGCTGCCATCATCCCGTCTTGAGATGATTTCCCCGGCCGGGTGATGGCGTGCGGCGTGCTCGATGATCGACGAGATTAAAAGCTCGCGGTGCTGCATCAGCCCGTGCATTTTGATCCTCCCTGCGCCGGCAATGGCGATTTTGCCGATCAGCCTATCATGGGGCAGGGCTTACGCAAGCGCCGCTCAGCCGACTTTGACGCCTTTCCAAAAGGCGATGCGGCCCTTGATCTGCGCTGCCGCCGATTTCGGTTCGGGGTAATACCAGGCGGCATCCTTGTTCTCTTTGCCGCCGGCGACAAGGGAATGATAATGCGCCGTACCCTTCCATGGGCACTGGCTGGTCGTGCTGCTCGGCGTCAATAAGGCCGCATCCACAGATTCGGCGGGGAAATAATGATTACCCTCGACCACGACAGTTGCATCCGATTCAGCGATAACGACATCGTTCCAGACGGCTTTGACCATGTTGCGGCTCCTGTTTCCTATGCAACAGATAAGCGCGGAACTATGCAATTCAATCGGCCGGCCGCCACGCGCGCGCCGCCGCCAGCAAGGCGGCGATGGACGCTGCGAGCCGGGCCATTTTTACCGCATCGCGGGTGAAGGGCGCCGCCTCGATCGCCAGATAATTCGTCTGCGCGATTTCCAGTTGAATGGCGTGAATGCCGCTCTGCGGCGCGCCGTAATGCCGTGTCGTATATCCGCCTTTGAACCGGCCATCGAGCACATGGCTGTAACCCGGCAAGGCCGCCGCCGCCCGCATTAAGGCTGCGCTCAAATCCGGGGCGCAGCTTTGCCCGTCATTGGTGCCGAAATTCAAATCGGGCAATACCCCATCGAACAAACGCGGCACCTGCGCACGAATGGAATGGGCATCCCATAAAATCGCAAAACCATGCAGCGCCTTCAGCCGCGCCAACTGATCGCGCACTGCATCATGGTAAGGCCGCCAATATTGCCCGATCCGCTCGGCAATCTCGGCATCGCGGGGTGCCAAACCTGCCTGATATAATGCGTCACCATCAAAACTCAGCGCAGGCACAATGCCGGTATTCGGCTTGCCCGGATAAAGCGCATGGTCATCCGGCGCCCGATTCAAATCCACCACATAGCGCGCATAATGCGCCTGCAATACCGAACAATCGAGCCCGGCGGCGGCCTGATATAATTCATCGAGATACCAATCCGTATCACCGACCAGCAATCCCGCCCCGGTCATCCGGGCTGCAATCGGGCCGGGCAACGCGGTGCCGACATGGGGCATGGCAATCAAAATCGGCCCACCCCGCTCGGTCAGATGAAAAATGTCAGACATCGGCAATCTCCCGCATGGCACGATCAAACTTCATTTTCGCCGCTTCCTCGCCGGCATGATGACCGGCATGGACGAGCCAAACCCCGCCCACCATCACATCGCGCACCGGGTTCGTGCGTGCCGCGAACATCGCGCTATCGAGCCAGGCATCACCCGCCAGGTCCGGCAGGCTCAGCAGATCCTCGTCAAGCACACAAAAATCAGCGCGATACCCCGCTGCAATCTGGCCGATCCTGCGTCCCGCCACCAACGCCGCCGATGACGTGACCGCGCGATACAATGCCCCGCCGATCGATCCGCTCTGGCCGGGCGGCACGGCCATGCCGCGCTGGCGATGGCGCAACCGCTGGACATATTCCAACCAGCGCAATTCCTCGAACGGGTTGATCATCACATTGCTGTCGGTGCCAATCCCGAACCGCCCGTTTGCTTCGATCAAGGCCGGCAGATCGAATATGCCATCGCCGAGATTAGCCTCGGTGATCGGGCAGAACCCGATCACCGCCTGCGTCGCCGCCACATCGCGGATTTCATCTGCCGTCATATGGGTGCCATGGATCAGGCACCAGCGTTGATCGACCGGCACATGGCACAGCAGATGCGCAACCGGGCTCCGCCCGGTCGCGGCCATGCAATCCTCAACCTCGCGCGTCTGCTCAGCGATATGGATATGCACCGGATCATCCGGCCCCAAAGCGGTGAGCGCCTCATTGATCAAACCCACCGGCACCGCGCGCAGCGAATGCGGCGCCAATCCCACGCTGCATTGCGGATCACGGCCGACATGCTCGCGCAGCCTGCGGATAATCTCCTGGATCATCCCGACGTCGGTCGCAAAGCGCTGCTGCCCGCCGCGCAATGTTTCGCCGGCAAAACCGCCCTGACAATATAGCGAGGGCAGCATCGTCAAACCAATGCCCGCCTGCCGCGCCGCCTCGATCGTTCGCAGCGACAACTCCGCCGGATTGGTATAGGCCGTGCCATCCGGCGCATGATGCAGATAATGAAATTCCGTCACGTTGGTGTAGCCGGATTTGAGCATTTCGATGAACAAATAAGCGGCGATCGCCTGCAATTGCTCCGGGCTGACCCGCATCGCACAGCGATACATCGCCTCCCGCCAGGTCCAGAAATTATCAGCGCCACGCAACAATGTCTCAGCCAGCCCCGCCATGCCGCGCTGAAACGCATGGGAATGCAGGTTCGCAACACCGGCCAGCAGAGGCCCCGGCAAACGCTCGCGCTGAGCCGCCTCAATACCTTCATGAACCGCGGCAATATTGCCGTCCTCGGCGATGTCGATGCCGACATTCGCCGCCCAACCCGCCGGCAGCAAAGCCGATGAAGCCCATAATTTTTTCATCGCTCACCCTGGTCAAACGGGGAATTCATGATATGCTTGTATATACATTTAGCCGCCGGGATCAAGTCGCATGTGGGACCATATCTGGTATAATCTGTCTGCCGCGACGATGCAGGGGCCCGATTATGGCCTGATCGAGGATGCCGCTTTGGCCGCCCATCAAGGCCGCATCGTCTATGTCGGCCCGCGCGCCCACCTGCCCGCCCCGCCTGACCATTTGGCCCAAACCTGCACCGATGCCGCGGGCGCGCTCATCACCCCCGGATTGATCGACGCACATACCCACCTCGCCTTCGCCGGCGACCGCGCAGGCGAGTTTGAAGAACGGCTGCACGGCGCCTCCTACGCCGATATAGCCCGGCGCGGCGGCGGCATCATGGCCAGTGTCCGCGCCACCCGCACGATCGACGAAGCCGGGCTCACCCGCCTTGCCATCGCGCGGGCACGGCTGATGATCCAAGCCGGTGTCACGACCCTGGAAATCAAATCCGGCTACGGATTGACCTTGCATGACGAAGCCAAGCAATTGCGCGCGGCCCGCGCCGTCGGGCGCGCGCTCAACATCACCGTGCGCACCAGTTTTCTCGGCGCCCATACCCTGCCCCCCGAATTTGCCGGCCG
>NCAP01000014.1 GCA_002255495.1 Rhodospirillales bacterium 20-60-12
CGCCTGATCACTATGATACCAGGCATTATACCGAAAATCCTTCACCGCCATGCTCTCGGGATATTCCGGTGCAAGGCGCGTGCGGCTGAACAACGCGCCCTGCACGAAACTATTCCATTGCGACACTTCAGCAAACACCGACTGGACCGTATCATTATCGCTGATATCGCAACCGGTCAGAAAGGTCAGCGCGCCCAGGCTCAGTCCCGAGCGCAGCAACTTCCGGCGGTCAATTTCAAATTTCGGCTTGGGTGGTTCATTCACCGGCATGGGGAGCCTCCGCGGTATGGATCGGATCGGCAGCGCGGCCCAACACCATCGCCACCAACGTCTTGGGCACCAGGGCCACAAGTGTGACATGCACGACAATGAACAGGCAGATGCCGGACATGAATATAAAATGCAGAACGCGCGCCGTCGGGTAGCCGCCGAACAAAGCGGTCAACCAGCTCAGTTGCACCGGTTTCCAGATCGCAAGCCCCGTTGCAAACATCATCAGCACCGCCAACAGCACACCCCAATAAGCCGCGCGCTGCACATGGTTATACTCACCAAGCCGGTGGCTGAGCTTGAAGCTGAGTGCTGCCACGGCGTCACGCATAAGCCCGCGCGGATGCAGCGGCAGAAAGTCGCGCCTGAAATGGCCCGAGACGAACCCATGGGCGATAAACAGCATATAACTCACCAAGAGCAGCCACATGCCGGTAAAATGCCAGTTCAACGCATTGGCCACCCCAGGGTCCATATGGGCGATTTTCGAAATCGGCGGGTCGCCGCCCAAAGTCGCCCATTGCGGAAACCGGTAATACCCGAAGATCTGATCGGAATTATAAATCCGCCAACCGCTGCCGACCATAATGATAATCGCCAGCGCCTGGCACCAATGCGCAATCCGCACCAGCAGCTTATGCTCCTGAATATCATGTGTGGCGGCGGAGATTTTTGCCCTTTTCATCACCCAACCTCCAGCCCGGCGGCGCGCAACCGGGTGCGGCCCGCGGGGCTTTGCATCAAATCGATCAGCGCCTGGGCATTCGGGCTGAACGCCTGAGCATTCACCGCTGCCGCATAATTCGTCAGGCCAGGCGGCGCGCTCAATGGGGCGATCATGGTCAGGCTCGGTTCCGCCTGTACATCGCTCAGATAAACCAGCCCCAGATCGGCCTCATTGGACGTCACCATGAACGCCGCATCTGCCGTATTGGCGACGCCCTGGACACGCAAGCCGGTCAGGTTGTGAGCCGCCAGCAGAGCGTGGCCGTCAATGCCCGAGGCCGGCGTGTCGTCGGTCACCGCAAGGCGGCTGCGGGCCAGCAAAGCCCCTAACCCGGCCGGATCAAGCGGGCTCGGAAAGCGCCGCCTCAGCCCCACCAACACCAATGGATTGGTAAAACCGCCGATGCGGCTGCCGGGAATCACCAGCTTGGCCGCCATGGCATCATCCATCGTGCTCTCCCGTGTGAACAACACATCATCGCGGGTATGCCGGATGATCTGCGCCACCATCAAAGGCCCCGGCGCGCAGAGCGGATACACACCGAAACCGCCAAGGCCGCTCAGCGCCAGCATCGCCGGTTTCAAACACGGGTCACAAAAAACCGTGACATCACCTGCCTGCGCCATGTCGTTACGAGACCAGCGCGTATAACCGCCCGAGGCGGGATTGCGCGGGCAAAATCGGCTTCAGAGCGAACAGGCGGTCCAGCCCCAAACTTTGTCCCGCGCCATCGGCCGCGAACATGCCATGGGCGCACGCAATACCGACATAAGTCCACACCCATTCGGTCGGATCGTTATAAAGTCCGAACAAGAGATTGACGATGAACAAAGCCGCCACGATGCCGGTAAAGCGCACCGCGAAGCCGCAAGCGAGCGAAAAGGCAAAGAATAATTCCAGCAGATAAATCACCGGCTGCACCAGCGCGATATGGCTGAGAAAAACCTGCATAATATCAGCGTGAAACTGAAAGGAACTGAACTTGACCGTGTTTGTGAGCCAGTCCTTGAAACCGTGGGCAACCGGCCACGGCAATTTCCACAACGTCCCCAGATACCACATGCCCGCCGAGATGAACCGCATGGCGAACACAGCGATATTCCGGATCGTGCGCTGGCTCGAATCGATGGCCCATACATAGCCGGCAATGGCAATGCCGCCCCAAAACAGCGCCCAGGCCAAAACGACGGTCAACCAGCCATAAGAGCCGAGCGCCAACTGGTCGTGAATCTGGCCGGTCATGACCTGATAAAGGGAATGGAACGGATTATCGCGCATAGAGCTGTCTCGCTTTCAAAGGACGCCGTTAGAATCTTCCCGACGCACTGCAAAATGAGTTTGCAATTCGCATGCGTGATCGGTCCAGGTATGGTTTTAATGCCTTCGGTGCATAGCCCCCACCCCGATCATATCGACATTCTCAAAACTGGCGGAACTCCGCGCCAAAAACACTGCATCGCATGATCGGATCATCGCTCCCATAATGTCGCGCCGCAGGTTGCTCCCGGCTCGTGCCTGTCCTATAAGCAGGTTCAATCAATCGCCAAAGCGTGTCCACAGAAAAAATGCGTCCCCCCCGTCACATCAAGCTGACCTGGCTCATGCAATGCGCCATGGCGGGGATTTTTCTCATCGTCATCGTGCTGATCCGCGCACCCATATTGGGGCGCTCAGTCTTGGATTGGGACGAAAGCATCTATCTCCTGATGGCCGAACAATGGCGCGCCGGGCATCTGCCTTACACCAATATCTGGGATAACAAGCCGATCGGCATTTATCTCATTTTCATGACATTTATCGATCTGATCGGCCGGCCCATCCTCGCGATCAGGCTGGCGAGCGACCTGTTCATCACCGCCAATGCCTTCATCCTGTTCAACATCACCCATCTGCTCCTGGCCGGCCGCGCAGAACCCGCGCGCCTGCGCCTCGCCATTTTCGCAGCCATCTCCTACATGATAGGCTCTCTGAGTAACGATGGGCTGGCCGCCAACACCGAAATCTTCATGACCTGCTTCACCGCCCTGGCCATGCTGCTGGCCCTCATACCGATGGCGGAGGGGCGCATATCGCTCCTGCATTGTGCCGCCTGCGGCGCCCTTCTCGGGCTCGCGGTGATGACCAAATATGTCGCCATCTTCGAAGCTCCCGCATTGGCTTTTGCCCTGCTGCGGTTCAACCAGGCCCGCTCAAAATCCGCCGGTTTATGGCGGCTTTTGGCATGCGGCGCAGGCGGCATCCTGCCTTTGTTGGCCACCCTGTTCTTCTATGGCGAAGCCGGGCTTCTGCCGCTTTGGTGGCAGGCAAGCGTCGCCTCGAATGTCATCCGCATCGCCGGCGCATCCGCCCCAACAATCGGCTCCGTCATCCTTTATCAATTGCAAAATTGGGCGCCGCTTTATCTCTGCGTCCCGCTGCTCGCGGTCTTATGGGCGACATCGCCGCCGCCCGCCCAGCCGGCCCGGCGGATTTTGATATTTGCGTATCTCTGGTTGCTCGGCGGCCTCATCGGCGTGTGCGCCGCGAAATCATTTTTCGATCATTATTTTCTGCAGATACTTCCGGTCCTGTGTCTGATCGCCGCACTCACATCAGCCGCATCGCCGGTCATTCTGCGGCGCATCATCATCATCTCCATGCTGCTCCCGGCCATCGCCGGCTGGAACCAACTCGCCAATGTCGCAGCCCCGATCATCACCCTTCAAAACGGTGCTCTCGCCATCAGGCCCGACATCCAAGCCCGCATCGCCGCCGATCTGACCGCCGCCCTCCAACCCGGGCAGCATATTTACGTGTTCGACGATCAGCCGATCATCTACAGCCTCACCAACCAAACACCACCCACGAAATACGCCTTCCCGCCCGATTTGACGTCCCGCTTTCTGGCGGACGTCGCGGGCATCAACGCCTATCACGAAGTATCGCGCATTCTCGCGACACATCCTGAATTTATCATCCGCTCGCTCTATCCGCTGACAGCACCCTCCCAACGCAACAACGCCGTCTATCAACTTGTCGATCAGACTTTGGCGCGCGATTATGACATTTGGAAGACAGTGGGCGGCAGCGTGATATTCCGCCTGGTCAACACCAGGGCACCCGCTCTCGATCAGCCATCACTCATCGGCCAATCTCCCGCACGTCATTAAAATCATGCCGTAACGGCATTATACAGCGCGTCTCAAAACTGAAAATATCTGCTTGCTCGATCAGCGCGACATCCCCGCCGATCGCATTGAGCTGGGGTTGGGCCGGCGCCACCTTCCAGCGCGGCGCGCGCCTGATCACCGGCACGGATATGTAAATCAACAGCTTCAGGCAAGGGAATTTCGATCATGGCAAAACAGGGAACCGCTCCGTTTGGGCAAAATGTGCTGGTCTTGCAGGGTGGCGGCGCATTGGGGGCCTATCAGGCCGGCGTCTATCAAGCGCTGCACGAAGCCGGGATCGAACCAGATTGGGTCATCGGCACCTCCATCGGCGCCATCAATGCCGCCCTCATCGCCGGCAACGCCCCAGCCGATCGGCTCGAAAAACTGCATGAATTCTGGCATAAGGTCGAGTACGATTTGCTGGCCAACACCCTCTCCGTGCTCCCCGGCGGCACCCAGGCGGCCCGCCTGATGACGATGTTCGCCGGATTGCCGGCATTCTTCCAACCCAACCCGATGGCGATGCTCGGCAATGCCTGGCCCATGGGTGCCGATCATGCCGGCCAATATTCCACCGCACCTTTGCGCCGCACGCTCGAGGAATTGGTCGATTTCGACCGCATCAACCGCCGCGAAACCCGCATCTCCGTTGGTGCGGCAAATGTCTGCACCAGCCAGATGCATTATTTCGACAGCCGCGAACAGGAATTCCGCGTCGAGCACGTCATGGCCTCCGGCGCGCTGCCGCCCGCCTTTCCGGCGGTGCGCGTGGAAGGCGAGTTGTATTGGGATGGCGGGATTCTCTCGAACACGCCGCTCGAAGCCATCTTCGATGATAATCCGCGGCGCAATGCGCTGGTCTTTTCGGTCCATGTCTGGAACCCCGATGGCGCGGAACCCGTCACCCTCAACCAGGTCCTCAACCGCCAGAAGGACGTACAATTCGCCTCCCGCTCACGCAGCCAGATCGAGCGGCAAAGGCAGATGCATAAATTGCGGCATGTCATCGCCAATCTGGCCAAGCGCCTGCCCAAATCCGAACAATCAAGCAACGAGGTTGCCGAACTGGCAAGCTATGGCTGCGTCACCCAGATGCATGTCATGGCTCTGGTCGCGCCTACTTTGCCCAATGAGGATCACACCAAGGATATCGATTTCAGCGGCAGCAGCATTCGCACCCGCTGGGAAGCCGGCTACGCCCAAACCAAGGCCGCCATTGAACAAGCCCCCTGGACCGCCCCGACCGACCCGCTCGAGGGCGTCATACTGCATCGCATCACACCATAAATTCCGGCCCCAAACAGGATTGCGCAGATGAAACTGAACGATGTCTTGAACGTCCCCTCCATGCCGATCGCCTCGCCCTCTTATCCGCGCGGGCCCTACCGCTTCGTCGATCGCGAATACATGATCCTGACCTATCTCTCCGACCCCGATGCGATTCGCGAAGCCTTGCCCGAACCGCTGGAACCCGATGGCAGCAACAGCGTCCTGTTCGAAGTGATCCGCATGCCCGATTCAGCGGGCTTCGGCGATTACACCGAATCAGGCATCGTGATTCCCGCTTTACTGAACGGCGAACATGTGAATTTCACCGCCCAGATGTATCTCGACGACGAACCCCCCATCGCCGGCGGTCGCGAGATCTGGGGCTTTCCGAAAAAATACGCCTCCCCCGAACTGGCCGTGATCCACGACACGCTCACCGGCAAATTATCCTACGCCGATACCATGGTTGCCGTAGCCACGATGGGCTATAAACATTAGAATATTCTCTATGATGTCGATGGCCAAAAACAATGCAGCAGCGCCTCGATCGTCAAAAAGATGAGCAAAACGCAAGTCAATTTGAAAATCATCCCCAATGTCGACGGCACGCAGGCGATCAGCCAATTGGTCGGCTACAACCTCACCGATATTCATGTCAAAGGCGGCTGGTCGGGCCCGGCACGTCTGCAATTACACGCCCATGTCAACGCACCGCTCGCCGACCTGCCGGTACGCCGGGTGCTGGGCGGCCTGCATTTCATCGCCGATCTCACGCTGCCCTACGGCCGCATATTGCATAATTATTTAGCCGATCAGACGGCGCAAAAATAACGCGTCGCAACAATCGGGATTTGGTCAGGTTCAAGGCAAATCCCCTTGAACCTGACCCGTCTTTACACGGCCTTCAATGCTGAGGCTGGAACCCCGCCTGTCCGGTTTGCCACAGCAGGAACGACAATTCATCGGCCAGCTCACTGTCTTCCTGCGCCTTGGTCGAGCCGATGCCATGGCCCGACTGATAGGACACGCGCATCAGGATCGGCTTGCCCGAGACGGAATCCGCTTGCAGTCCGGCGGTGAATTTGGCCACTTCCCAAGGCTCAACGCGCGGATCATTGGCGCCGGTTTCCATGAACATGGCAGGGTATTTCACGCCCCTGCGCAAATGCACCTGGCCGCTCATCGCGTATAGCCCATGGAATCCGGGCTCGTTCGTCACCGTGCCGAATTCGGAAATATTCGGCGGCCCGTTCGGGGTGAATTCCGAGCGCAGCGTGTCGGTCTCGCCATGGCTATCAACACCGGCGGCAAACAAATCCGGCCGGGTCTCGATCGCCCGGCTGATGGTAATACCGCCCGCGCTGCCGCCTTCGCCCGCCAGATGCGCGGGCGAGGTATAACCATGATCAACAAGATACTGACCGCAGGCAATGAAATCCTGCCAGGTATTCATTTTCGTCAGCTTCATGCCCGCTTTATGCCAGGCATCGCCATACCATCCGCCGCCCCGCACATGCGCCACCGCCACGATGCCGCCGCGATTGATCCAAGGCAGATATTCGGGCGCGAAAAACGGCGTAATGGTAATGCCGTAGCTGCCATAGCCGATCAGCAAAGTCGGGTGCGAGCCATCGAGCTTCTCACCCTTTTTCATGATAATCGAAAGCGGCACCATGGTCCCGTCCCAGCTCACCGCCTTCGTCTCGATCGAGGTCACGTCAGAGAAATCCGCTTTCGAGGCCGGCTCCAAATTGGTGTTGGTGACGTGGCCTCCAATCGCCTGATAAATCGCCGGCGATTTCGTCCAGCCGGACATATCGAACAAAACCCCCGGTGCCGTGGGGTCGCTGGCAAGCGCGCCGATGCTGCCGGTAAAGGGCATCGGAATATCTTGCGGCGCACCACCCGCTTTCGGCACAAACGCGATATGGCCCATGCCGTCGAGCATCGTTTGCGCATAAAGCCCGTCTTGCGCCATGCTGACGCTGGTAATCACCGCATCGGTCTGCGGAATGACAATTTTGGCATGGGCGAAATCCGGCGTCGCGATGCTGGTTTCCACCACTTTATAGCGCGGCGCATCCTGCGAGGTCAGAATATCGATCATGTCGCCATGGGCGGTAAACCCCGTGACATCGTCCTTCTTGCCGACGATTTTCGTCCAGATCGGATGCCCCGCGGCGATATCGCTGAGTTTCGCTGCATAGATATCATTGATCAGATTGCTCGATTCATTCTGCGTCAAAACACCAAACGCATAGGGCGAACCAGGAACAGTGATCACCACCGAATCCTGGTCGGGTGCCACCGGCACATCGCCATTGACGCCAAACCCGAATATCGGCTTATCCGAATCCCCGTTGCCATCCTGGCCGAGCACGTTGAGAAACGCGCGGCTTTTCAGAAAATAACCGCTCGGATCAGCGTTCGGACCCAGATCCTGGAGCCGGTAATAAAAAAACGAGTGATTGTCCGGCGCCCAATATACCGGCTGGAATTCGCCATTGGCGCCCTCCACGCGGCTGATCGCCACACCCATATCCTTGTCCGTGGCCACATCGATCACGCGCAATGTCGCGTTCTCCGAACCGCCGCCAGAGACACCATAAGCGACATATTTGCCGTCATCGGAGGGCTGATAGAAATTCAGCGCCTGCGGCACGCCGTTCTTGCTGAAGCTCATCGGATCGATGAGTTTGGTCTCTTTGCCGGTCAGACCATCACGAACATATAAATCGGCAACATTCTGGCCGGGGCCGATTTTCATATAAAAATATTTGCCGCCCGCCATGCTCAACCAATAAACACTGGTATCGATATTGCTCACCTTGCCGATGTCGGCAGCGAGCTTGGCGCGGCCGGGAATCCGCGCAAGCATCTCATTGGTATAAATCGCCTGGCCTTTCATATAGGCCGCCAAAGCGGCGCTATGGGGGGCTTCCATCCAGCGATAATCATCGGTCACCTTGGTGCCGAAATAATCAGTCACAACCGGATGAACCGCCGCCACCGGCGGCTTGGCTGGTGCCGCGGCCAAGGCCGGCATCGACGCCACGCCCACCCAGATCGCGCTGCCCGATAGAAGGCGGAATACCCGATTCGCTGTTTTCATGCCGTCTCCACAAAATTCGTTGAGACGCTGGGCTAGCCATATTTTCGATGGCCGGAAAGCACAATTCTCATGCCGATCGATCAAAGTAAGGATCGTGCGCGCGCAACCGCTTGAGGAGAAGAAAACACTGCTTTGTGAAACTTTGGCGATATTTCGCGTCGTGGAATAAAGGCCTAATCGCCAATCACAAAGCAACGATTCTCTCAACCGTCACGCAATTGCCTTGGAAGTTACATTCAAATGAAGCGAAATCTTCATTAGGCCCACAAGGCCCCATCCGTTAAGGCCCGCTCCCAACGCAGGGGGACTTATGATGAAAATTTATGGCCACTCACGGCTCAAATTGGTGCTGTGTGCGACAACGATATTCGGCGCCGTTCATCCGGCTTTCGCACAGACCGCTTCCGGATCGGATAGTGCCCCCATCAATGCAGGCTCTGTCAGTGCCGCGGGCACGCAACAAGCAACCGGCGGCTTCTCGGCGAGCGTCCTGACGAAAAAGAAACTGCAACATCAAAGCCAATCGGTCACTTCCATCGATAAGAGCGATTTGAATTTGTTTGCGCCCAGCGCGAGCGGCTTACAGGCCCTCACCATCAAGCCCGGCATCGTCATCAGCGGCTATAATGCCTCAAGCGGCACCGCCCGTTCCACCGTCTCGATGCGCGGCGTCAAGGTCGGCTGGAACTCAGTGCCCGGCGATCTGGAAACCAACGGCATCACCGCGATGCTCGATGGCATTCCGCTGAACAGCCTCATTCAAGGCACCGGCTGGCATTCCACTGAAATTCCGATGGGTGCATTATTGTCCGGCACCAATGTCATTTATGGTCCCGGTAATCCGCGCGATCGTTGGTATGACAGTCTGGGCGGCACCATCAATTTCATCCCCATCCAGCCCACAGCGACACCGCAAGCCAACATCTCAGCCTCGTATGGCAGCCACGGTCAGCAGAATTATTCGCTGTATGCATCAAGCGGTGTCCACGATGGCTGGTCATCCATCCTGGCCTATGCCCATGCCTTCAGCCACACATTCCGCACCGGCGAATATAACCGGCCAAGCCGCGCCGATCAGCTTTTCTTCAAGCTGCGCAAAAGCTTCGAGGGCGGGCATATCAGCATCGGCGCCTATTGGCAGCACAGCAACGAACAACGCCCCAACGACGTCCCGGTCAACCCTATCCCAGGGGTCACCATCGCCGGCCTGAATGTCGCTGGTGCGCCGCTCTACAGCCAGAAAACCACAGGCTTCTACTCGGATTTGCCGAATTATGTCTGGTTCAAGGAGAACCAGATTCAAAACTATATCGGCTACATCAAATTCGACAAGGATCTCGGTGAAGGCTTCCATCTCAATAACATCACCTGGTATCGCCATGGCAGTGTCATCCACTACCGCATCAATCCGGGCTTCCAGGCGGCGAGCCTGAACGACAGCGAATATTATAACCCGTTCTCCGATACGTTCGGCGATAAACTGACATTCGACACCAAATTGCCCTTCAACACATTGAGCTATGGTGGATATTTCATCTATTCGCACACGGTCGACCGCTATCGCGGTTATCAATCGCTCAGCTATCAGGGCTCCACGCCGACCAGCCTGCAAATGCCCTTTACCGACAATGAATCGATTTACGACAATCTATTCGCCGCAGTCTTTGTCCAGGATGACATCGCCCCGATTACCGGTCTGCACATCGTCCCCGGCGTCCAGTTGGTCAATTACGGCACCAGTTTCTACAACAATAACGCGGCCTTCGCCTTGCAATACCCGCCGCAAAACCCAGGCAACTCGAATCCGAGTGTGAACAAGGATTTCCAGCGGGTGCAACCCTCCATCGGCGTGACATACGATGTCACACCCTGGTTGACGCCCTACGCCAATTTCGCGGTCACCTATCAGAATCCAACCGCGGGCAATTTCAACAACGCCCAGACCGATTTGCCATCCTTGAAGCCGGTCAAGAGCACCGATTATGAAATCGGCGTGCGTATGGTCAAAGATGGCATATTCGGTCTGCAAAGCGGCTCGGCCAGTGTGAGCTATTATCATGATGTTCTCTCCGACCAGACAATCCCGATTTCACTTGCCAATAACCCCACCGTCACCACCTTCGGTTATGGCAGCGCCACGCTCCAGGGGGTGAATGCCGAATTGCAGGCGGATTATAATTTCAACTGGATGGCGTTTGCGAATTTCGGCTTCTTCAGCGGCAAATATAACTCTTATTTCTCCACCACCACCCAACAATCCTATAACGGCGCGCCGGTTTCCAACACGCCGAGCCTGACCAGTAATATCGGCTTCAAATACCGCACCTTCATCGGCGCCAATGAGTTGACCGCCTCGGTCTATAATCAGTATTTCGGCCATAGCTATATGTTCGATAACTCGATCGGCGCGCCCACCAAGCGGAAAATTCCGGCCTATGATCTGGTCAATCTGGCATTCTCAGTCACCACCCCTTGGTTCAACCGCTTTGTGCCGAAACTGGGTGAGGCCAAATTCTCCCTCAACATCACAAACGCGCTCGATCGGCGCTACAACTCCACCGAATATGTCTCCGCCGGCGGCTATTTCGGTGGCGCCGGGGCAGGGTCAGTCATCGCCAATCCGGCACAGGGTCGCGCTGTCTATGGCACTGTCAGCCTGACCTTCTGACCCGATCGTCAAATATCAGCTTCACGCGCGCGGCTCGGGGTGTCGCACCCCGAGCCGCGCGTCATATTTCAATTATATAGAGCAAAATACAGGCATAATAATGAAATCAAGTTTCGCCAAAATATGCGCGGCTGCCGCGTTGATAGCCGGTCTGGTCCTCTCGCAGGTCCCGGCCCACGCCAATGACGCCCAAAGCAATACCAAGGGGGGCAATATCAAAGCGGGGCGGGTGGTGTTCCTGCACCAATGCGCAGGCTGCCACAGCAATCTCGCCGGTGTGGATCGGTTCGGCCCGACATTGCAAGGCGTCTATGGCCGCAAGGCGGGCACGGCACCGCACCACCTTTACTCGCACGCCATGGCAGCCTCCGGCATCGTCTGGAACGATCACACGCTGAACGGCTTTCTCACCAACCCGCATGTTGATTTACCAGGCACGATCATGCCCTATCGCGGCCTTGCCAGTGCAGCGGCGCGGGCCAATGTCATTGCGTATTTGCGGTCAATCTCGCCGGATCATGCCAACTAACACGCATCTGCAGCCTTGCGTCGAACGAACCTCACCACCAACTCCAACACTATCTTACTCACCAGGGAATTTTTGCACTTGAAGCATCATCGCAAATCAACAAGCCGTCTTGGCCTAGCATTCTGTGCTGCCCTCATGGCCGGCGCGCTCATCCAGGCTGCCCACGCAGCACCACTCTACAGCCTAACCAAATCCGTCACCCTGCCGGGCCCGGCAAAATGGGATTATATGCGCTTTGATCCTGTGCAAAACCGGCTCTACGTGTCGCACGGCATCGCGGTCGATGTGCTCAACGCCAGCACCGGCAAATATCTCGGCTCCATCAAGAACGTCACCGGCAGCCACGGCATCGCCATCGTCGATGATCTGGGTGTCGGCTATGTCGATAGCGCCGCCCAGAACGCCGCCTTAATGTTCAATTTGAAAACCCTGAAAATCATCAAAAAAATCCCCGTGGTGATCGATGCCGATCCGGTGGTCTATGATCCCGCGAGCCGGCAAATCTTCGTCATCGGCGGCGACGCACACGCCATCTCCGCCATCGACACCGCAACCAATCAGGTCAAATCCACCATCGCTCTGGGCGGCTCGCCGGAATATGCGGTGGCCGACGGCAAAGGCGCGTTATTCGTCAATATCGAAAGCACGCGCGAGATCGTGCGCATCGATACATCGACCGACAAAATCACCGCCCGCTACGCCATCCCCGCCTGCGTATCGCCCCACGGCCTCGCGGTCGATGCCATCCATCGCGTCTTGTTCAGCACCTGCGAAAACGGCCAGATGATGGTGGTCAATGCCGATAGCGGCAAACTCATCACCACCCTGCCGATCGGCAAAGGCACCGACGCCGCCCGGTTTGACCCCGTCTCGCAGCGTGCCTTCAGCTCGAATAAGGACGGCACGCTGAGCGTCATCCAGGAATCCAGCCCGACCAGTTTTGCGGTCCTGGGCGATGTGCCAACCGAGCCCGGCGCGCGCACCATGGCGGTGGATCCGAAAACCGGCCGGATATTCCTCGTCACCGCAACCCTCACCGCCACCCTGCCGCCCAAACATCCCGGCGGCCCGCCCGACATGAATTTTGCCCCCGGCACCGTGCGGGTCCTGTTCTACGACCCGCCACAACCCTGATCGAACCATCTGACGTCCCCGGCCGCTCCACATTGGACCGGCCGGGCGGCAGTGCTATAGCGGCGCGCCACAGCAAAGCCGCATCATGACCGACCTGGATATTCACCCCGCCCTGCTGCCCGCCGGTTTCGAGGATGTTCTGCCGCCCGCGGCCGATATCGAAGCGCGCACCATCGAAGCCCTGATGGATGGCTTCGCCCGGCATGGCTATCAGCGGGTCAAGCCGCCTTTGCTCGAATTCGAGGAAACCCTCCTCAGCGGCTCCGGTGCCGCCATGGCCGAACAAACCTTCCGGCTGATGGACCCCGAAAGCCAGCTGATGATGGGCCTGCGCGCCGACACCACGCCGCAAATCGCCCGCATCGCCGCCACCCGCCTCGCCGCCGCCGCCCGGCCTTTGCGCCTCTCCTATGCCGGGCAATGCCTGCTGGTCCGCGGCACACAGCTCGCCCCCGAACGCCAGATGGCCCAGGCCGGCATCGAATTGATCGGCTTCGATGGCCCGGAAGCCGACGCCGAAGCCATTCTGGTCGCCGCCAGCGCGCTCGCCTCTGTCGGCATCGAACGCATCAGCGTCGATCTCACCTTGCCGCCTCTGGTGCCCAGCCTGCTGGAGCACGCCGCTTTATCAGCCCCGGCGGCAGCCAGGCTCGCCATCGCGCTCGACCGCAAGGACGCCGCCGGCATCGCCGCCGAGGCCGGCCCCCTGGCCGCCTTGCTGCTCGCCCTTCTGGCCGCCGCCGGCCCCGCCGATGCCGGGCTCGATTTGCTGGCCGCAACCGCCATGCCCGCCGAATCCCGCCTGCTGATCGACCGTCTGGCCGCCACCGTGCACGCCATACGCGCTCGCACGCCCGGCCTGATCCTGACGATCGACCCGATCGAGTTTCGCGGCTATCGCTATCACACCGGCGTCTCGGCCAGCCTCTATGCCCCCGGCCGCCAGGGCGAGCTCGGGCGCGGCGGCCGCTATGTCAGCAATGAGGGCGAGCCCGCCACCGGCATGACCCTCTACCCCGATATCATCCAGCGCATCGCCCGCCGGCCGATTTTGCGCCGCCGGCTCTATCTCCCGGCCGGCTCAGACCCGGCATGGGGCGAGCGCTTCCGGGCCGAGGGCTACGCCACCATCGCCGGTCTGGCGCCGGTTGCGAACGCGGCTGCCGAGGCGCGGCGGCTCGACTGCGAAGCTTATGTGGCTGGCGGATCAATCACGCCGATCGGAGATCAATAATATGGGCAATGTCACCATCATCGGCGCGCAATGGGGCGACGAAGGCAAAGGCAAAGTGGTCGATTGGCTGGCCAGCCGCGCGGATATCGTCGTCCGCTTCCAGGGCGGTCACAATGCCGGCCACACTTTGGTTGTCGGCAACCAGACCTACAAGCTCTCACTCCTGCCCTCGGGGCTGGTGCGCGGCAAAATGGGCGTCATCGGCAACGGCGTCGTCATCGACCCCGACGCCCTGCTCGCCGAAATCGGCCGGCTGCAGGCCCAGGGCCTCGTCATCAGCCCGGAGACATTGCGGATTGCCGATAACGCGCCGCTGATCCTGCCCTTGCACGCCGCCCTCGACCGCGCGCGCGAAGCCGCACGCGGCGTGCATAAAATCGGCACGACCGGCCGCGGCATCGGCCCGGCCTATGAGGACAAAGTGGCGCGCCGGGCGATCCGCGTGTGCGATCTGGCCGAGCCCGAGACATTATCAAGCAAGCTCGATGAGCTGTTGCTCCATCACAACACCCTGCTCGCCGGCCTCGGCGCCGCCACCTTCGAAAAACAGGCTTTGCTCGACGCGCTGCTGGCCCTCGCACCGCAATTATTGCCCTATGCCGAACCGGTGTGGGAGCGCCTGGCTGCCGCCCGCGCCTCCGGCGCCAAAATCCTCTTCGAGGGCGCCCAGGCCGTGATGCTCGATGTCGATCACGGCACCTACCCCTTCGTCACTTCATCCAACACCGTCGCCGGCACCGCGGCCTCCGGCGCCGGCCTCGGGCCGGATGCCGTGGGCCGGGTGCTCGGCATCGCCAAGGCCTATTGCACGCGCGTCGGCTCCGGCCCGTTCCCGACCGAACTGCACGACGAAACCGGCACATTGCTCGGCGAGCGCGGCCATGAATTCGGCACCGTCACCGGCCGCAAGCGCCGCTGCGGCTGGTTCGATGCCGCTTTGGTCCGCCAGGCGGTGAAAGTCGGCGGCATCCAGGGGCTCGCTCTGACCAAGCTCGATGTGCTGGACGGCATGAAGGAGCTGAAAATCGGCGTCGGCTATCTCATCAAGGGCGAAAAATTCCGCCATTTGCCCGCCGGCATGGCCGCCCAGGCCGCCGCCCTGCCCATTTACGAAACCCTCGAAGGCTGGTCCGGCTCCACCCGCGGCGCCCGCAGCTGGGCCGCCTTGCCCGCCCAGGCGATCAAATATGTCAAACGCATCGAGGAGCTGGTCGAAGCACCGGTCACCCTGCTCTCCACCAGCCCCGAACGCGACGACACAATCCTGATGCAGGACCCCTTCGCCGCTTAGCAATTTGGTAACGACTTTGCGCCATGCTGCGGCGCATGACCCTTGCCCCGCAAAATGCGCCCCAGCCAAGCGATCGGTATCTGATCGATTTCGCAAGGCCCGTGCCAGGATTCTCCTTGCGCGCCTTCGCGGTGCAGGACCGCCGGGACGAAACCCGGCCTCTCATCGGCTTGCTCGCCCCGCCCGGCCAATCCTTGCGCCTGGATTGTCTCCCCGGCCCCGCCACCGCTGACCGGGCGGCCCGGCTCGCCGCCCATCCGGCCTTCCTGATGCCGCTCGCCCGTTTCGTGGCCACCCGGCCGGATGGCGAGAAAGCACTCTGCGCCGTCTGCCCGCCGCCACCGGGCCCAAGCCTTGCCGAGTCCACCGCCACATGGAATGAATCCGCCCTTCTTGATCAATTATTGCCGCATTTGCTGCAATGTCTGGTCCTGTTGAACGAGGCAGGGCTGTGCCATCGCGATATCCGCCCCGAGACCATCTTCCAAAAGCCGGATGGCGGTTTCATGCTCCTCGCCCCGATCGCCCCGCCCGGCTATTGCCAGCCTTGCGTCTTCGAGCCGCCCTGGCGCGGCGTCTGCCCGCCGGAGGCCCGCGGCACCGGCCAATTGGCCGATGATATCTATGCCATCGGCGTCACTTTGCTCTGTCTCTATCTCGGCCAACTCCCCGGCGCGTCTGCCCCGCCGGATGAGGTCGCGCGCCGCAAATTCGAGGATGGCAATTTCGCCGCGCTGACCGGGGGGGTCAAACTCCCAAGCCGCCTTGCTTTGCTGGTCCGCCGCTGCCTCGCCGATGACGAAGCAGCCCGCCCCCGGCCGGCGGTTTTAATGGCCGAGCTCGGCAAAATGGCGCCGCAAATCATCCCGCCTGTGCCAGTGCGCGCTTTGCGGCCGTTCCGGCTCGGTGCCGATATCGGCCACACCAAATCCAGCCTCGCACTCGCCATCACCCGCAACCCGGCCGAGGCAGCGGCGGCCTTGCATCAAGGTGACATCGGCAATTGGCTGAAGCGCAGCCTGGGTGATTTGTTTCTGGCAGCGCGGCTAGAGGAAATATTGCATCATGAGCGGCAAAATCTGACCGGCCCGGACGAGACCGAAAATGCCCTGCTGCTCATCAAGGTCATCGCCATTCTCGATCCCGCCGCCTGCCTGCTCTGGCATCATCGGCGCTTCATGCCCGATGGGCTGGGCCCCGCTCTGGCCAGCCCGGCCATGGCCGATATTCTGTCCTGCCTCGAACGCGGCGGCCTTGCCGCCTTCGGCCGCACGGTCGGCGGCGAGCGCCAAGCCGCTCTGGCCGCACTCACCCAAACGCTGCTCGCTCTTTATCACGAAAAGCCGCCATTGGGCGGCAGCGCCCGTCTGGTCTATGCGCTCAACCCCTTCCTCCCCGCCCTTTCCGGCCCGATCGCCGGCGCCTGCGACGCGACCGACGTGATCGATCTGCTCGAAAACCATGCGCAACAATCCACCACCCAGCATCCTCAAACCCCGGCTGCTCACTTGCCGCTCGACGGCCCGGCTCTGCCCTTTCTCGCCGCCCGCAGCCCCGCCATCCTGGTGCGCGTCATCCAAAACCTGGCCAGCGGCGGCCGGCTCAGCCAGGCGGATGAACAATTAAAAGCCTTGGCCGCCTTGCAATCCCTATCGCCCCAGCCAACGCCCGCGCCGCATCTGGCGGCCGGACTGGCCGCTGCCCTGCAAGCCGATTTGCGGCACATCCATAATCTCGCCCGCCGCGAGGCCGTGAGCGAGGCGCTCACCGCCCACGCGGCGGTGGGATTTTTGCAGCCGATGCTGCATGTATTGAACGACCCGCGCATGCGCGCCGGCGACCTGACGGGCGCCCGCCAAGCGGCGGACATGCTCGATCGTATCGCCGCCGAACAAGCGCGGATCAAAACCCAGGAGCCGGCGCACGCCGCCCATGCGGCGCGGCTCGGGCGGCAAATGGCCAATGGTGTCGCTGCCTTGGCGTTGGGTGCGGCCATCGTCATGGCGATGGCGGGCTGATCGGTGGCAACCAAAGCCGCCTCCAGCCGGCAACATACCGCCCGGCCGGTGCGAGGCGGGCAACGCTGGTTCGTCTGGCTCGGCGGGCTGGTCTGCGGTGCTCTGATCACCATGGCCGGGCCCGCCATGCTCCTGCTTGGCATCCTGCTCCTGCCCGCGCTGCTTCTGCTGGCGGTCGAAATCGCAACCGACCGGCCATTGGCGCGCGCAAGCCTGCTGCTCGGCTTGGCCAGCGCCGTGCGGCCGGTTTTGTTGTTCACGGCGATGGCGGGGGCAGGGTATCTATCGGTCTTGCCCGTCGCCTCGGCCGGCCAGATTGCCCTATCCTGGTCGCTCCAGGGTTTGGGCTGGCTCGCCTGCGAATTATTCCCCCTGATCGGCCAAACATGGGTGCACATCAACACCGCCCGCCGGCTCGCGGAACTGGCCCGGCTGGAAGATCGCTGGCGCGCATCCTGGGATATTGAAACAGTCCGGCAGGCCGCCACAAAGGCAGAATAGCTGCCTCTATCGCGCGATATGTTGCGGAAATCATCAAAAAACGAACGGCCGCTTGCAATGATTTAAATAATTACGGGTCTGGGTTGCACATTTTGATGAATTATGGCGAAAATGCGCCTTGACCCGTCATCCCCCCAAGCCTCATATCCGCTGCGTGAATTTCGGCACGTCGCTGAAAAAAATTTGCTGCGGCCAGCCCCTGCGCTGCCGCACACTCCCTGAGGGATTTCGATGTCGCTACCGTTGATGCCAAAAGCCACCGCCGTGTGGTTGATTGAAAAAACCGCCCTGACTTTTGAGCAGATCGCTGTGTTCTGCGGCATGCACACGCTTGAAATCCAGGCGATTGCCGATGGCGAAGTTGCACAGGGCATCAATGGCTATGATCCGGTCGCCAACAAGCAGGTTGCCGCCGATGACATCACACGCTGCGAGGCTGACCCTACGGCCCGCCTGAAATTGCTCGATGCGGTCAATCCTCTGGCCAAAAAATCCAAGGCCTCGCGCTACACCCCGGTCGCCAAACGCAATGACCGGCCGGATGCCATCGCCTTCATCCTGCGCAACTACCCGCACATCCAGGATGCCGCGATCATCAAATTGCTCGGCACGACCAAGGAAACCATCCAGAAAGTGCGCGAGCGCAGCCACTGGAACAGCGCCAATATCAAGCCGCGCGACCCGGTCATTCTCGGGCTGTGCAAACAATCCGACATGAACGACGCCGTCGCCGCCGCCAATGATCGTCTGACCCGCGAAGGCACAACCCCGCCGCCGCCGCCGACCATCCAGGCCGACGAAGCCGCCTGACCAGCGGCTACCCACATCGCCCTGATCAAAACGTCGATCATGCTGCCATTTTCGCAGGTCGACGTGTTCTCCTCGCTGCCCTTCAAAGGCAACCCGCTGGCGGTCATCCATCAGGCCGACCATCTCACCGATCCGCAAATGCGCGCGATCGCCAACTGGACCAATCTGTCCGAAACCTGCTTCCTGCTCACCCCGACCGACCCCCAGGCCGATTACCGGGTTCGCATCTTCACCCCCGACGATGAATTGCCTTTCGCCGGCCACCCGACCTTGGGGTCCTGCCATGCCTGGCTCGCCGCCGGCGGCCAACAAAAGGCCAGCGACATCATCCAGCAATGCGACGCCGGATTGGTCAAAATCCGTCCCTCGTCAGGCCGTCTCGCCTTCGCCGCCCCGCCTTTGCGCCGCACCGGCCCCGTCGAGCCTGCCCTGCTGGCCCGCATCGCAACCGGCCTGTCCATAGCACCTCACTCCATCCTCGCCGCGCAATGGATCGATAACGGCCCTGGCTGGGTCGCCATCATGCTCGGCACGCGCGACGAACTTCTCGCCCTCAGCCCCGGCCATCCGGCACTGGATCAGATCAATCTCGGCCTCATCGCCCCCTGGACGGGCAGCGCAGCAGCGGCGGATTTCGAAGTCCGCGCCTTCATCACCGGCGCCGGCAGCCGGGAAGATCCGGTCACCGGCAGCCTCAATGCCGGGCTGGCCCAATGGCTGATCGGCGCCGGGATTGCACCCGCCACCTACACGGCAAGCCAGGGCACGGCGCTCGGTCGGCAGGGCAGGGTGCATGTCAGCCAAAGCGGCGCCGATATCTGGGTCGGCGGCCATGTCGTCACCCGCATCGAAGGGCAAATCACGCTCTAAGAGTTAACGCCTGATCCAGCGCCTTGCGCATCAGGCTTGGCAATTCAGCCTCCTCTGGCGCCAGCCCGATCAGACCCTGCGGCAAGCAACGCGTCTGGCCTGTCAAAACCCGCAATCGCAGCGAAAAATGGGTAAATACATGCATAATCTCGCCGGCCTCCCGCCAATCGGCGGCGGCGGGTGCGGCTTGCATCATCGCGTCCGGATCAAGCGCCTCCATAGCCGCCCGCCGGTCCCACGCCGTGCCCGGAAACTCAAGCATACCGCCCAGCATCCCCCGCGGCGCCCGGCGGCGCAGCCCGACCAACCCCGCCTCGTCGAACAGCACGAACACCGCACCGAAGCGGCCAGGCCGGCTGATTTTCTCAGCCCGCGCCGGCAGGCTCGCCGCGATGCCCGCCGCATGCGCCGCACATCCTGCTTGCCAAGGGCAAATCAGACATGAGGGCGATTTCGGCGTGCAAATCGTCGCCCCCAAATCAAACAAGGCCTGGGCGAAATCACCCGGATGCGCCTGCGCCGCCCGGTCATCCATGAACCGCCCGGCCGCCGCTGCAATCTGCTTTTTCGCCCCCGGCACCGGGTCGCTGATGGCAAAAATGCGCGCCGCCACCCGTTCGATATTGCCATCCACCGGCAAAGCCGGAATCCCGAACGCAATCGCCCCGATCGCATTGGCGGTATAAGGGCCAATCCCCGGCAAAGCCCGCAATTGCCCAATATCGGCCGGAAACCCACCCATCGCCGCCACCCTCTTGGCGCATTCATGCAAATTACGCGCGCGCGCATAATAACCCAGGCCCGCCCATAACCCGCTGACCTGCTCGCTCGGTGCCGCCGCCAAATCCGCGATCGTGGGAAACGCTTCCAGAAACCTGTTGAAATAGGGTATAACGGCGGCCACCAATGTTTGCTGCAGCATGATCTCGCTGAGCCAGACATGGTACGGATCAGCGAACTCACCCGGCGGCGCGCGCCAGGGCATCACCCGATGTCCGGCACGATACCACTCAAGGAGAATGGCGGCGGATGGCAGGGGCAAGACAAGCGGGGATAAAATCGGGGGCGGCACGGGCTCCATCACTGGCCATTGATCCGCTCAATGTCCAGAGTGAGACGCGCCGCCATTACGGCGCGCGCGGCATCGCGGGTCTGCTCGGCCCCATCCTGCGTCCGGCTTTGAAAAAACGCGCACCGGCGGCCGCCCAATTGATGATCGATTGGCCGGTTCTCGTCGGTCCGGAATGGGCCCGGCAAACCAGCCCGCAAAAACTGGTCGGCGGCACGCTCACTTTGGCCTGCACCGGGCCGGTCGCGATGGAACTGCACTATGCCGCGCCGCAATTGATCCAGCGGATCAATGCGGGCTTGGGGTCCATCGTGGTCGAACGGCTCAAATTCATCCAATCATCCGGCCCGCTTGCGCTGCCCGCCGAGTCGCGCAAGCGCGCGCCCGCGCCGGCCGCCCCCCCTGGCCTGCCGGAGGGCGGGCTTGGCGCCGCCCTGGCCGCTCTGCACGCCGCAATCATGACGAAATCCTAAATCAATATCGATTGAGCGGGGGGTCGCTTGACTGCCGTTAAATCTATGAAATTGATCGGCAAAATGAACATAAAGCGTGTCGTTGTAAAACGATCACGCTTTAAGATTGTCTCCCCGTTAGCCCGGCTAAAATAGCTCTTCGCTCGACTCACAGCAAAAAATCCAGCACACTACATATAGAGGTAATTATGTCGCTTGACCGTCGAACCCTACTATCCCTTGTAGGCACCCTGCCGTTCATCCCAGCCCTGGCCCGGGCGGATGACACGTCCTCGCCCTATGGCGTGCGCTCGCTTGGCAGTCCGGATGCCAAAGTCACCGTCATCGAATATTTCTCGCAAACCTGCTCGCATTGCGCCGAATTCGCCAATGACATCATGCCCCAGATCGAACCGGCCTACATCAAAACCGGCAAATTGCGGATCATCTATCGCGACTTCCCCCTCGATGCGATCGCCCTGATGGCCGCCCAGGTGGCACGCTCGCTGCCGGTCGCTGAATATTATCCGTTCGTCTCCGCCCTCTTCGCCAATCAGAATGACTGGGCTTTCGGCGTCAAGGACGGCAAATACGCCGATGCCATTTTCAAATACGCCGCCCTCGCCGGCATGGATCGGCCGAGCTTCGATGCCGCCTTGAACAATGATAAACTGAAAACCTTCATTCTCAACGAACAGACCGAGGCCGAGGCGAAATACAAGGTCAACGCCACACCGACCTTTATCATCAATGGCGAGCCCCATGCCGGTGCCGCCGATTTCGCCGATTTCTCAAAACTCACGGGTCTGAGCTAGGAGCCTTATGCCGGTCCATTTCGCCCGCCTGCGTATTGCCGGGTTCAAGAGTTTCGCCGAGCCCACCAGCGTCGAAATTCTCCCCGGACTGACCGGCATTGTCGGGCCGAATGGCTGCGGTAAATCCAACGTCATCGAGGCGCTGCGCTGGGCCATGGGCGAATCCAGCGCGCGCAGCCTGCGCGGCGGCGAAATGGAGGATGTCATTTTCGCCGGCACCGTCGGCCGCGCCGCCCGCAACCTCGCCGAAGTGACCATCAGCCTCGATGAGGCAGCGGGCCTCGCCCCGCCGCCTTATCATGAATTGCACGAGCTCGAGATCAGCCGCCGGATCGAGCGCGGTGCCGGCAGCGCCTACCGGATCAACGGCAAAGAAGCCCGCGCGCGCGATGTGCAAACCCTGTTCGCCGATCTCGCCTCAGGCGCGCGCGCCTCGGCCATGGTCAGCCAGGGAAAAGTCGGCGCATTGGTCAGCGCCCGCCCTGAAGAGCGCCGCGCCTTGCTCGAAGAAGCAGCCGGCATCACCGGCCTGCACGCCCGCCGCCACGAGGCCGAGCTGAAATTGCGCGCCGCCGAGCAAAATCTCGCCCGTGCCGAGGATCTGCGCGGCCAACTCGAAGCAAGGCTGGGCGATCTGAAAAAGCAGGCGCGCCAGGCCAATCGCTACCGCAATCTATCAGGGGCCATCCGCGACGCCGAACTCGAATGGCTCGCCGTCCAGCGCGCCATCGCCGAGGCCGCCCGCCTGAAGGCCCGCACAGCCTATGACGCCACCCATCAGGACGTCGCCCGCCTGACCATCGAAACCACCGCCACCGCCGCCCAGGCCGCCGGCACTGAGGCCGATCTGCCCGCTCTGCGCAGCATCGAAGCCGATGCGCGCACCAGGCTCGAACGCGCCCGCATCGAGGGCGAGCAGCTCGAACAGGCCGAATCCCGCGCCCGCGCCGCTCTCGCCGATGCAAAGCGCAGGCTCGCCGATCTGCTCCGCGATCACGCTCACGCCGAAAAACAGCAGGCCGATACCGAAGCCGCTTTGGCCCGGCTGGATGACGAGCAAACCCGCCTGACCAGCGAAGCCGAGGCCGCCCCGGCGCAGCTCGCCGCCTTGCAGCAAGCGGCCGATGACGCCTTGCGTAATATGCAATCGGCCGAACAAGCCGCCAATCAAGCCACCGAAGCCGCCGCCCGCCTGGACGCCGAAACCCAAGCCACCCGCAAATCATTGGCCGAGGCCGAACAGCGCGCCCGCCGCCTCGCGGCCCGCCTCGCCGAAATCACCGCCGAGCATAACCGGCTGCGCGCCACGCAAACCCCGCAAGCAACGTTCGACGCCGCCCAAGCCGCCCAAACCGAGGCCGAGGCCGCAATCCAGCTCGCCGCCGCCGATGTCATCGCCACCGAAGCAGCGCGCATCGAGGCCGAAAAAACCCTCGCCGCCGCCCGGCTCGCCGCCTCCACGGCAGATGCCGCGCGCGCCCGCTGCAAAGCCGAATCCGACGCGCTGCAGGCCGTCATCGCCGGCGCCCAAGGCAAAACGCAGAACCGCGATTTCGCGCCGGTGCTCGATCAAATCACCGTCGAGCCCGGCTTTGAAGCAGCCTTCGGTGCCGCCCTGCGTGAGGAAGCCAGCGCCAGCCTCGATCAAGCCGCACCCCGCCATTGGCGCAATCTCGGCGATCTCGCCGCCCCCCCGCTGCCATTCCCCGCCATCAAGCTCGCCGATAAAGTCAGCGCGCCCGCCTCGCTCAGCCGCACGCTCGCGCATATTTTTGTCCTGCCCGACGATACCACCGACGATGCCGCCGCCACCCTGCAAGCCGGGCTCGCGGCGGGCCAATGTCTGGTCTCCAAAACCGGCGCGATCTGGCGTTGGGATGGTTATAGTGCGCGCGCCGGCGCGCCCAGTGCGGTCGCGGTCACACTCACCCAGCGCAACCGCCTCGCGCAATTGCGCGGCGAGCTGGAGCAGGCCGCCGCCGCCGCCGATCAAGCCGCAATGGCCAGGCGCGATGCCGAACAAGCCGAAAAATCCGCCCGCGCCGCCGAGGAAGCCGCCCGCGGCGCCCGCCGCCAGGCCGAAACCCGCATCGAACGAGCCCGCCTCGCTTTCGCCTCGCTGCAAGCCGAAGCCAGCCGCGCCGCCGCCAAACTGGCCGCCATCGAACCCGAACTCGGCCGCGTCGTCGCCGAACATCACGAGGCCGACAGCGCCCTTCACGCCGCAAGTGCCGCCGCCGCCGGCCTGCCCGACATCGCCGCCGCCCGCGCCGCACTCGATCTCGCCCGCAGCACCCTCGCCGATGCCCGCACCAGCGAACAACGCGCCCGCACTGCACATGAGGCCGCCCGCCAGCGCGACGAGGCGCGCCAAAAGCGGCTCGGATTTCTCGCCCGCGAACGCGCCGATTGGGTCGAGCGCGGGGCCGATTTCGCCAGCCGCACGACCGATCTTGCCGCCCGCCGCCGCGAAGCCGAGGCCGATGCCGCCCGCCTCGCCGCCGCCCCCGATGACGCAGCTTTATCCCGCCGCGCCGCGCTCGATGTGCTGCAACAAGCCGAAACCAGCCACCGCCATCACGCCAACGCCCTCAACAATGCCGTCGCACAGGCCGAAGCCGCCGCCAAATCCGCCCGCGCCGCCGAAAATGCCCTGGCCAGCGCGCGGGAAAATCTGGTCCGCCAGGAAGCCGCCGTCACCGCGGCCGATTTCGCCTGGGGCAGTGTCGCCGAGCGCATATTGGAGCGTTTCGGGGTCGATGCCGCCTTGCCCACCATCACCGACCCCGCACCCGACGCCGAAGAACGCGCGAAAAAGAAATGGGACCGCCTGACCCGCGAGCGCGATGAAATGGGCCCGGTCAATTTGCGCGCCGAGATGGAATCCGAGGAGGCCGAAAAATCCATCGCCGCCATCGAGCATGAGCGCGGCGAAATCACCTCCGCCATCGCCAAATTGCGCGGCTCGATCGGCCATTTGAACCGCGAAGGGCGCGAGCGCCTCTCGGCAGTGTTCACCGAGGTCGATCGGCATTTCCAATCCCTGTTCGCCCGCATGTTCGGCGGCGGCAAAGCCCATCTGGCATTGGTCGGCTCCGATGATCCGCTCGAAGCGGGGCTGGAAATCTACGCCCAGCCGCCGGGCAAAAAACTCGCCACCCTCTCTCTGCTCTCCGGCGGCGAGCAGGCGCTGACCGCCTTGTCATTGATCTTCGCGGTCTTCCGCTGCAACCCTGCGCCGATCTCGGTGCTCGACGAGGTGGACGCCCCGCTCGATGACGCCAATGTCGAGCGATTTTGCACCCTGCTCGAAGAAATGGTCCGCGAAACCGGCACCCGTTTCCTGGTCGTCACCCATCACCATCTCACCATGGCGCGGATGGACCGGCTCTACGGCGTCACCATGCAGGAACGCGGCATTTCACGCATCCTCTCGGTCGATTTCAACACCGCCGCCGACATGATCGACCCACCCCGCATGGCCGCCGAGTGAACGTTCTCCGCTGATCTGGAGCGTTTTCCGATCAATCGGAAACGCTGTGGCTTATGGTTTGGCGAGCAACTTTATCCGATCGGGTTGAATCGACGATTCAACCTGGTCGGATGTTGATCTAACCCCATTGGTATGCGTCCATCCGTAAAATTCCCAACTGCGTCGAGCTATGCAGCCTGCTCGCTTTTCCGGCCTCTCCCGCCGCGCCGAGCGCCACGTAAAGCGGCAATAAGTGCTCCTCGCTCGGGTGCTCATCAGCGGCAAAAGGCGCGCGCGCCCGATAATCGATCAGGCTCTCAACATCATGGCTTATGATTTTATCATCCATCCAGTCCGCGAACGCCGTCACATCCGGGGCTTCGGCCGCGTCCATGCTCTGGCCGCGAAACCGCCGCAAATCATGAGTGAAACTGCCGCTGCCGACAATCAATACCCCCTCATCACGCAACCAAGCCAGCGCCTCGCCCAGGCGGACATGATGCGCCGTCCCCAGATCGGTTTGCACCGAGAGTTCCAGCACCGGAATATCAGCCTGCGGATAAGCCAGATAAAGCGGCACCCACGCCCCATGATCCAGCCCGCGTCGATCGTCGATTTGTGCGTCAAACCCGGCCGCCCGCAGGCGCTGGGCAATCTCCCCGGCCAAACCAGGCGCGCCCGGGGCGGGATAGGTCAATTGATACAACGCCGCCGGAAACCCACGAAAATCGTAAATCGTCTCATTGCGCGAAACCGCGTTCAAAGCGGGCAGGGCGGTCTCCCAATGCGCCGAGACCACCAAAATCGCGCGCGGCCGGTCGAACAACCCGCCCAAACCCCGCAAGAATGTCGTCGCGGGACTCTCCATGATCGCGGTCATCGGCGAACCATGGCTGAGAAATAAACTCGGTAACATCGCAGGCTCCCATCGGGTCGGTTAACCGATAAATAGAATTTGGCTGGCATCATTCAAAGCATGACAGATCAGCCATGACCAATGCGCAACAAACCCGCCTGCCGCCCAGCAGACCGGCGCCCACTTACGCGGGGGCTGCGCCGGATGGCGCGGCACTCTATCGCGCGGGCGATTACCAAGCCGCCTGCGCCGCCTTTGAACAGGCCCTGCGCGATGCCCCGGCCGATCCGCGATGCCTGATCAATCTGGCCAATGCCCATTGGGCCGCCGGCCAAATCCAACGCGCCGACGATTACGCCCTGGCCGCTTTGGCCCTCGCGCCCGATTATGCCCAAGCCTGGATGATCGCCGGTGCAGTGGCCCTGGCCAAGAATAATCACGCCGGCGCGCTGGCCCATTATCACCAGGCCGTCGCCTTGCGGCCGAATTTCGCACCCGCCCAGGCCGGACTCGCCGCCGCCCTGCTCGCCGCGGGCCAGCACGACGCCGCCATCGCGGCAGCCGAGGCTGCCTTGGCGCTGCAACCCGATCTGGCCCACGCCGCCTACAGCCTGGGCTGCGCGCGTGCAGCGCGCGGCGCGCATGAGCAGGCAATAGCCGCCTACGATCTCGCCTTGTCGATCGAGCCCCGCCACGCCCGCGCGCGCTTGAACCGGGGCAACGCGCTGGCCGAAGGCGGGCAGCTCGCCGCGGCCCGGCGCGACATCGAAGCCGCCATCGCCATCCAGCCCGATCTGCCCGAAGCCCATGCCAGCCTGGGCTTTGTCCTCACCGCGCAGGGCCATGTCGCAGCTGCCCGGCAAGCCTGCCGCAAGGCCATCGCCATCGCGCCGGATTGCGCCGCGGCGCATTGGAATTTCGGCGTCGCCTGCCTGCTCGAAGGCGATTTCGCCGCCGGGTTCGAGGCTTATGAATGGCGCAAATCCCACCCCCAGCATGGCAGGCATTTCCTCCGCCGGCCCGGCCCCGTCTGGCAGGGCGACTCTCTCGCCGGCAAATCATTATTGGTCAGCGCCGAGCAAGGCTTCGGCGATGCCATCATGTTCGCCCGCTTCCTGCCCACCCTGGCCGCGCGCGCCCGCAGCGTCACGCTGCATTGCGCGCCCGCCTTGGTCCCCCTGCTCGATGGTCTGGCCGGCATCCGCGCCGTCGCGTTCGAAACGAGGCCGCCCGATTACGATCTCCATGTCGATCAAATGAGCCTCGCGCGCCTGCTCGCCATCACCCCGGCCAACATCCCCGGTGCCGGCGGTTATCTTACAGCCCAGCCCGACCTGCGCGCCCAATTCGCCGCCCGCCTGCCGCCTGAGCGTAACATCGGCCTCGTCTGGGCCGGTAATCCCGCCCATCATAATGACCGTAATCGCTCATTGCCGGCCGGCGCGTTGGCCCCTTTGCAGGTCAGCACTGCCCATCTGGTCTCGCTGCAATGCGGCCCCCGCGCCGGCGAAATGGCCATCACCGACCTCACCGCCGAGCTGACCGATTTTGCCCGCACCGCCGCCCTGATCGCCTGCCTCGATGCCGTGCTGACGGTCGATAGCGCGGTGGCGCATCTCGCCGGCGCGCTCGGCGTGCCCTGCCATGTGCTGCTGCCCCACGCGCCGGACTGGCGTTGGCAATTGCACCGGCCCGACACGCCCTGGTATCGCTCGATCACCCTGCATCGCCAGCCGCACCCGCAGGATTGGGCAACCCCGATCCGCGCCGCCGCGATTGCTCTCCGCGTCTCCCCCGCCAGCAACATCACCTCGCTCTAGAGCGTTTTCCGATCAATCGGAAACGCTCTGGCTTATATTTGGGCGAGCAACTTTATCCGATCAGGTTGTATCTACGATTCAACCTGATCGGATGTTGCTCTAACCGCCCGCGCGGTTGACCTTGCGGGCATTGTCAGTCACTCAACCGGCCAGCAACCAAGACCAAGATTGATCGGAGACGCTATGACCAAGTCCTTGAGCCAATGGGACAAAGCCAAACGCGAAGGGCGGCGGATGAGCTTCATCACCGCCTATGATTACCCCTTCGCCCGGCTCGCTGCCGATGCCGGAATGGACGGTATTCTCATCGGCGATTCGCTCGGCATGATGATCGCGGGCGAGAAGGATACGCTGCGTGTCAGCCTCGATCAGATGGAATATCACACCCGCATCGTCGCCGCCGGTGCGGGCCAGTGCCTGGTCATGGCGGATCTGCCCTTCGGCGCGTTCGAGGAATCCCCCGCCCAGGCTTTTGCCTCCTCGGCCCGGCTGCTGAAAGCCGGTGCCGACATCGTCAAGCTCGAAGGCGGTGCAACAATGGTTGAAACCGTCGCATTCCTGTCCCAGCGCGCCATCCCGGTCTGCGCCCATATCGGCCTCACCCCGCAGCATGTGCGCCAATTGGGCGGCTTCAAAAAACAGGGCAAAACCGAAGAAGCCGCCGCCATCTTGCTCGCCGACGCCCGCGCCCTCGAACAAGCCGGTGCCCGCATGGTCCTGATGGAGGCCATCCCCAGCCCGCTCGCCGCCACCATCACGCAAGCCCTCGCCGTGCCCAGCATCGGCATCGGCGCCGGCCCGGGAACCGACAGTCAAATCCTGGTCCTGCATGACGTGCTGGGCCTGAACACCGACCGCGCACCCGGCTTCGCCAAAAAATATCTCGAAGGTGCCAATCTCATCCGCGAGGCGCTCGCCCAATACGCAAGCGAAGTCCGAACCGGCCAATTCCCCCTCTAACCACCCTACCCCAACAACGCCCCGAACGCCGCAATCGTCTCCGTGATATCCGCGGCACTCACATCCAAATGCGTGCACAAGCGCAACCGCGCGCCCATCACCGAAACCATGATGCCCTGCGCCCGCAGCCTATCGGCCATAAACCCCGCCTTGTGCCCGCTGCCCGCAACATCGACATAAACCAAATTCGTCTGCGGTGCAGCAACCTTCAACCCCGGCAATTTGGCCAATTCCCCGGCCAGATAAGCCGCATGCTCATGGTCATCCACCAGCCGCTCGATATGATGATCCAGCGCATATAAACAGCCCGCCGCGGCAAAACCCGCCTGCCGCAACGATCCCCCCAGCCGCTGCTTCCAGCGCCAGGCGCGATCGATGAAATCCGCCGAACCCGCAAGCACCGCACCCAGCGGCGCGCCGAGCCCTTTGGTGAAATCCACCCACACGGAATCGAACAATGCCGCATAATCAGCAGCCGCAACCCCCGACGCCACAGCCGCGTTGAACAACCGCGCCCCATCCATGTGCGTCGCCAGCCCTGCTTCATGCGCGGTCGCGCACACGGCCCGAATTTGCTCAAGCGGCCAGATCGTCCCGCCCCCCTGATTGGCCGTCTGCTCCACCACCATCAATGTCTGCGGCGGATCATAGCGCGAGCCGCCGCGCAGCACCGCCTCGATATCGCGCGGCAGAAACTGCCCGCCCGCACCGGTCAATCCCAGCACCCTGGCCCCGGCCAGCGCCCAGGGCGCGCCGCCTTCGGCATCGATAATATGCGAGCTTTCATGGGCAATAATCTCATCGCCCGGCCGGCAATGGGTCAAAATCGCCACCGAATTGCACATCGCCCCCGAAGGCAGAAAAATCGCCGCCTCCTTGCCGAGCAGCCCGGCCACCCGCGCGCATAACGCATTCACCGTCGGGTCGAGGCCCAATTGCTCATCCCCCACCTCGGCCGCCGCCATCACCGCGCGCATCGCCGGCGTCGGCTTGGTCTGGGTGTCGGAATAGAGATTGATCCGCACGGCAGGTGCGGTGGGGTCAGGCGTCTGGGGTCCGTACATGAAATTTACCCTTGTGCGGGAGCAGCGCCCGGTGTGACAGAGAGAGCAGGTTGCGGCGCCCCATAAACGGCGCGGGCGCGCTGTAGAAAAGCCGCCACCATGCGGCGAACCGCCTCGGCAAATACCGCGCCGATGGCTTTTTGCAGCAGGAAATTCCGAAACTCGAAATCAACAAAAAAATCCACCGCACACCCTTTCGGGTCCTCGCTGAATCGCCACTGATTATGCAAATATTTAAACGGCCCGTTTTCGTAATGAACGGTGATCAGCCCAGGCCGATCAAGCTTCACCCGGCTGAGAAAACTCTCCCGAAACGGCCCGAACCCGATGGTCAAATCAGCAAGAATTTCGCCCTCGGTCCGGCTGCGTAACCGCGCACCGATGCACCAGGGCAGAAAACTCGGATATTTGCCGACATCAGCGACCAGATCGAACATCTGCTCGGGCCGATAGGGCACAATCTTTTTCTCGGCATATTTAGGCATCGCTCAGCCGGCCTGCCGGGCGGCGCGCAGGGCCGCAAAATCGGCATCCGCGTGATACGAGCTGCGCGTCAGCGGTGTCGCCGAGACCATCAAAAATCCCTTCGCCCGCGCCATCGCGGCATAATCGGCGAATTCCTCCGGCGGCACGAAACGCTCAATGGCGGCATGTTTCACCGTCGGCTGCAAATATTGCCCGATGGTCAGAAAATCCACATCGGCAATGCGCAAATCATCCATCACCTGGCCAATCTCGGCGCGGGTTTCACCCAAGCCCACCATCAACCCCGATTTGGTGAAAATCCCCGGCGCCAGCCGCTTGGCCTGATCGAGCAGCCGCAGCGACTGGAAATACCGCGCGCCGGGGCGAATGCTCGGGTAAAGCCGCGGCACGGTCTCCAGATTATGATTGAACACATCCGGCCCGGCCGCCACCACCATCTCGATGGCGCCCGGCTTGCGCAGAAAATCCGGCGTCAGAATTTCAATCGTCACCCCAGGTGCCGCCGCCCTGATCGCCGCGATCACGGCATGAAAATGCGCCGCCCCGCCATCGGCCAGATCATCCCGGTCAACCGAGGTGATGACCACATGGCGCAACCCCAATTTGGCCACCGCATCAGCCACACGCCCGGGCTCGCTGTCATCCAAAGCCTGCGGCAGCCCGGTCGTGATGTTACAGAACGCACAGGCGCGCGTGCAAATCTCGCCCATGATCATCATCGTCGCGTGCCGCTGCGACCAGCATTCACCGATATTCGGGCAGGCGGCTTCCTCGCACACCGTCACCAATTTCTGGCTGCGCATCAAATCCCGCGTCTCGAAATAAATCGGGTGATTGGGCGCCTTCACCCTGATCCAGTCCGGCTTGCGCTGGATCGGATGATCCGCCCGGTTCTGCTTTTCCGGGTGGCGGCGCCGATGATCGATCTCGATGCGGGTCTCCATGGCTCAGAAATGGATGGCCCGGCCGTAAGCGTCAAGGACAGCCTCGTGCATCGTCTCGCTCACGGTCGGGTGTGGAAACACGGTTTGCATCAACTCCGCCTCGGTCGTCTCCAGCGTCCGGGCGATCACATAGCCCTGGATCATCTCCGTCACCTCCGGCCCGATCATATGTGCCCCGAGCATTTCGCCGGTCTCGGCGTCGAAAATCGTCTTCACCATCCCCTCGGGCTCACCCATGGCAATCGCCTTGCCGTTGCCGATGAAGGGAAAATGCCCGACGCGGATTTTATGCCCCGCCTCCTTGGCGCGCGCCTCGGTCAGCCCCACCGAGGCCACTTGCGGCCGGCAATAGGTGCAGCCTGGAATATTCAGCACATCCATCTTGTGCGGCGTCAGCCCGGCAATCGCCTCGACGCATATCACCGCCTCATGGCTCGCCTTATGAGCCAGCCAAGGCGGCCCCGCGACATCCCCGATGGCATACACCCCAGGCTCGCCGGTCCGGCCATACGGGTCGATCACGACATGGCTGCGCTCGATTTTCACCCCAGTGCCCTCAAGCCCGAGATTTTCCGTATTCCCAACAATGCCCACCGCCGAAATCACCCGATCGACAATGATCTGCTCGCTCTTGCCGCCGGCCTCGATGGTCACGGTCACATGGCTCGCACTCTTCACCACCGCCTTCACGCTGGCCGAGAGAATGATTTTCATGCCCTGTTTTTCGAACGCCTTCTTGGCAAAGGCGCTGATCTCGGCATCCTCGACCGGCAACACCCGGTCCAGCGTCTCCACCACCGTCACCGCCGCACCCATATTGAGATAAAAACTGGCAAACTCGATGCCGATCGCCCCCGAGCCGATCACCAGCAGTGATTTCGGCATGGCATCGGGCACCATCGCATGCCGATACGACCAGATCAGTTTGCCATCCGCCTCAATGCCGGGCAATTCGCGCGCCCGCGCACCGGTCGCCAGAATAATATGCGGCGCGTTCAGCCTTGCTGTCTCCCGGCCATCCTTGCTGATGCTGAGCGTATGTTTGCCGGCCAGCTTGGCCGTGCCGTCAAAAACCGTCACCTTGTTCTTCTTGAGCAGATGCGCCACCCCCGATGAGAGTTGCTTGGCGACATTGCGTGAGCGCTTCACAACCTTGGCCAGATCGAACTTGATATTCTCAGCCGAGAAGCCGAACTCATCCAAATGATGCAGCAGATGATTGATCTCCGAGCCGCGCAGCAGCGCCTTGGTTGGAATGCAGCCCCAATTGAGGCAGATGCCGCCGAGATTTTCCCGCTCGATCAGAGCGACATTCATTTTCAATTGCGCCGCGCGAATCGCCGCCACATAACCGCCCGGCCCACCGCCGACCACGATCAGATCGAATTTCTGCTCAGCCATGAATCTGGTCCTTCACCCTGCGAGTTTCTCTAAAGCCTGGCCGCTCAAGCGGTAGCCCGTCCATTCATTTTGCGGCTCCGCACCTAGGCTTTTATAAAATTCGATGGCCTGGATATTCCAATCCAATACCTTCCATTCCAGCCGCGCATAACCCTCTTCAATCGCGCGCCGCGCCAGCGCGCGCAGGATCATCTTGCCGACCCCCGCACCGCGCGCTGCGGGGCGGACGAATAAATCCTCCATATGCATCCCCGCTTTGCCGGTCCAGGTGCTGAAACTCTCGAACCACAACGCGCATCCCACAGCCGCTTTGTCGCGCTCGGCCAGCAAAGCGTGCAATTTGGCGGGCCTTGCCGCGAGTGCCGCGGCAAGGCCCGCCTGGGTCATTTTCACCGCATCCGGTGCGCGTTCAAAAATCGCCAGCTCTTGCACCAGCGCCAAAATTTCACCGGCATCATCCGCGTTCGCCGCGCGCAGCGTAATCGCAGACCCGCTCACAGCATCAGGCTCAACGGATCCTCGATAATGGTCTTCAGCGTCGCGAGGAATTCAGCACCCAATGCGCCATCCACCACCCGATGATCGCATGACAAAGTGCAGGTCATTACAGTCGCAATCGCCAGCGCGCCCTGCTTCACGACGGCGCGCTTTTCACCAGCACCCACCGCCAGAATCGCCGATTGCGGCGGGTTGATGATGGCCGAAAACGAGGTCATGCCGAACATGCCCAAATTACTGATCGAAAACCCGCCGCCCTGGAACTCCTCCGGCTTGAGCTTGCCGGCTTTCGCCCGGCCGGCCAAATCCTTCATCTCGGCGCTGATCGAGGCCAGGCCCTTCTGGTCAGCCCGGCGGATGATCGGCGTGATCAACCCGTCAGGGATCGCCACCGCGACCGAAATATCGACATCCTGATATTCAAGTATCGCCTCGTCAGTATAGCTCGAATTCACCCCCGGATGCCGCCGCAAGGCCACGCCGCAGGCTTTGATGATCAGGTCATTGACCGAAAGTTTGAACGCGCCAGGCCCGTCCTTGCTCGATTTCGCATTCAAATCGCTGCGCAATGCCAACAGCGCATCAAGCTCGAAATCCATGGTCAGATAAATATGCGGAATGCTCGCTTTCGCCTCGGTCAAACGCCGGGCGATCACTTTGCGCATATTCGTCAGCGGAATTTTCCGATGCGGCGCGGTGATCACAAGTGCAGGTTTCGCCGCCGATGCCCCCGCTGCCACTGGTGCCGCCGCCGCCGGTGCGGCAATCATGCCCGTTGCCGCCGCCTTGCCGAGCGAGGCCTCGATATCGGCTTTGACGATCCGCCCATGCGGCCCCGAGCCCGTCATCCCCGCCAGGTCCAAACCGGCCTGCTTGGCCATGCGCCGGGCGAGCGGCGAGGCAAATTGCCGGTCCTCATGCACCGCTTCAACCACGGCACTCGCCGCTTGTTTTGGACCGGCCGCAGGTGCCGGTGCTGCCGATGCCGATGCCGGTGCCGGTGCCGGTGCCGGTGCCGGTGCCGGTGCGGCGGCTGCTGGCGCCGCCGTTGCCTCGCTTGGTTTCGCCGCTTTCTCAATCGTCTCGCCGGCATCGATCAGAATCGCAATCGGCGCATTCACCGCGACACCGCTGGTGCCTTCGGCCACCAGGATTTTACCCAAAATCCCCTCATCGACCGCTTCGACTTCCATCGTCGCCTTATCGGTCTCAATCTCGGCGATGATATCGCCGGATTTGACCTCATCGCCCTCTTTTTTCAGCCAGCGCGCGAGAGTGCCCTCGGTCATGGTGGGGCTGAGTGCCGGCATCAATATATTGGTTGCCATGGAAGCCTCCCGTTAAAATAATTTTTTGACCGCATCGACCACCCAATCGGGTTTTGGCAATGCGAGTTTTTCCAGGTTTGCCGCATATGGCATCGGCACGTCTGCGCCATGAACGCGCGCGGGCGGTGCGTCGAGCCAATCAAAGCAATGTTCGGTCACCTGCATGGCAATCTCCGCGCCAATGCCCGCGAACGGCCAGCCCTCTTCAACACTTACCACGCGGTTGGTCTTTTTCACGCTCTCAATGATCGTCGCGGTATCAAGCGGGCGGATCGTCCGCAAATTGATCACTTCCGCCTCAATCCCCTCGGCCGCCAAAATCTCGGCCGCCTGCAGCGCCACATCAACCATGATGGAAAACGCAACGATGGTGACATGGCGGCCGACGCGCTCGATTTTCGCCTTGCCGATCGGCAGAATGAAATCCTCATCGACCGGCACTTCAAAACTATGGCCGTAGAGAATTTCATTCTCCAGAAAAATCACCGGATTCGGATCGCGTATGGCCGCTCGCAGCAAGCCCTTGGCATCCGCGGCCGACCACGGGGCCACCACTTTCAGCCCCGGGCAATGGGCATACCATGACGCATAGCATTGGCTATGCTGCGCGCCGACGCGCGACGCCGCGCCATTGGGCCCACGAAACACGATCGGGCAGCCCATCTGCCCGCCCGACATATAAAGCGTCTTCGCCGCCGAGTTGATGATCTGGTCAATCGCCTGCATCGAAAAATTGAAGGTCATGAATTCAACGATCGGCTTTAACCCGTTCATCGCCGCACCGACCGCCATGCCGGTAAATCCATGCTCGGTAATCGGCGTATCAATCACCCTCCGGTCACCAAATTCCTCAAGCAATCCCTGGCTGATTTTATAAGCGCCCTGATATTGCGCCACCTCTTCGCCGAGCAGAAACACGTTCTCATCAGCGCGCATCTCGAGTGCCATGGCATCGCGCAGCGCCTCGCGCACGGTGGTGGATTTCGTCGCACCCCATTCTTTCTCGCCCTCAGTCGCCTGAGTCTTCGAGGCGGGGGGTTTTGAAGCGGGCGGTTTCGCAGCGGGTTTGTCCGCGCTCTGCGCTGCCGGTTGAACCGCAGGCTTCGCAGCCGGTGCCGGTGCCGGTGCGGGCTCCGCCGCACCCTCCACCCCAAGTGTCGCAATCGGCGTGTTCACCGCAACATTTTCGGTGCCTTCGGCGACGAGAATTTTCGTCAACACACCTTCATCAACGGCTTCAACTTCCATCGTCGCTTTGTCGGTTTCAATCTCGGCGAGAACATCGCCCGATTTCACCGCATCGCCCTCTTTTTTCAGCCAGCGCGACAGCTTGCCCTCGGTCATGGTGGGCGACAAAGCAGGCATCAATATATCGGTCATGGTTCAGACCTCCACCAAAATGTCGGTCCAGAGTTCGCTTTCATCGGGTTCAGGCGAATCCTGCGCAAATTGCGCCGCCGCCGCCACACGGGCCTTGATATCGTCGTCGATTTTTTTCAGCGCCGCCTCATCCACCCCATCGGCGAGCAAGGCATTTTTCGCGGCATCCAGACTGTCATGCTCGGCGCGCATTTTCTGCACTTCCTCACGGGTCCGGTATTTCGCGGGGTCAGACATCGAATGACCGCGATAACGATAGGTTTTCATCTCCAGCAGGAACGGCCCTTTGCCCGCACGGCAATGCGCCACGGCCTGCAAGCCTGCTTCCTTCACCGCCATCACATCCATGCCGTCCACCTGCAGGCCCGGCAGACCCCAAGGCGAGCCGTTCATCGACAAATCCCGCGAGGCCGATGCCCGCTCCACGGATGTTCCCATGCCATAACGATTATTTTCGATAATGAAAATCACCGGCAATTTCAGCAATTCGGCAAGATTGAAACTCTCAAAAACCTGCCCCTGGTTGGACGCGCCCTCACCGAAATAAGTCAGCGAAACCCGGTCGGTTTTGCGATACCAATTCGAAAAAGCAAGCCCCGTGCCCAGACTCACCTGCGCGCCGACAATGCCATGGCCGCCGAAAAATCCCTTCTCCTTGCTGAACATGTGCATCGAGCCGCCTTTGCCGTGCGAATACCCGCCCGCCCGCCCGGTCAGTTCGGCCATCACACCGTTCGGGTCCATCCCCGTGGCCAGCATATGCCCATGATCCCGATAGGAGGTGATCACCTGATCGCCGGTCTCGATGGCGTGCTGCATGCCCACCACCACCGCTTCCTGGCCGATATAGAGATGGCAGAAGCCGCCGATCAGGCCCATGCCGTAGAGCTGGCCGGCCTTCTCCTCGAAGCGACGGATCAGCAGC